>DATHGD010000074.1:0-6978 GCA_035317765.1 Saccharimonadales bacterium (SeqCode)
GCTGGGTTAACATATGCACCCGAAAGGGCACCTATTGCCAGTACAACACCGACAAGCGCAAAGAATACCAAGATAGGCTGTCCTTGACCTGCAACGATTGCTGCGGCAAAAATGAACGTTCCAATGAACTCAGCAATTAACGCAGCAACGAGTGGCGCGCGGGCAAGACTGAATCGTACAGAACGTTTGCTTGTTGATTCGGCCTGCATAGCTGGGCGCGATTCAACAGCTTTAACTGTCGTTACTTTTGTTGTAGTTTGCTTCGATGCGTTCGACTTTTTTAGTGTCGATTTTTTCGCAGTTGAAGCGGCTTTTTTGGTAGCCATTTATTTCCCTCCTTTACAGTGAAATATGAGGTTAGTATACCATAAGTTTCTGAGAATAAACACGAGTGGTATAATGGAGACCATGGCATTATTTATTAGACAAGACGATGAGCGATCAGAACTACAGCAACGTTTAGCGGCGGAGCTGCGCGAAAAAGCAAAAAAACGGGCAGAGAATGACAACGACCTTCCCGATGGCGTAGAGGATTCAAACTATCTAAAAGATACGAAGTCGACAACTAGCCTGGCATGGGTATGGATTATTATTGTACTCGTGGCACTTTTTGCGGGAGTGTTTGTTTTTATTACGGCGAATAGTTAATGCTAAGAACAATGCTTGATTCAGCCCGATCCGTCCTCGACAAGTATATAGATACCGATAAAGTATCTCGCTTTACTTTCTATTCTGTTGAAATGGAACGGGGAGAAAACCCAGAAGATCTATATTATCTTGAAAGAGCTATTAATTAATATCAGAAAGCAAAATCATCTTGACCGACAACAATCCCTGGCGAACAATATCGAGCGAAACCATATTTGAGAATCCCTGGATCAAGCTCGTTAAAGACGAGGTAATTACACCGATCGGCAAGCCAGGTAGTTATACCATTTTAGAAGCTAAACCATTTGTTATTGTTGTGGCAATACAAGATGACCAGGTTGTAATGATTGATCAACATCGCTATCCCATCAACAGAACGACTTTAGAATTTCCCGCAGGTGGTATTGATGGTACTGAAAATCCCTTAGAAGCTGCTAAGCGAGAGCTAAAAGAAGAGACTGGCTACGAGGCTTCGGACTGGGAAGACGTAGGTCAATTTTATGAAATAGTTAGTATCAGCAGACAACCTGGACATCTCTTTATTGCCCGCAACCTACGTAATACACAGGAACACGAAATGGCAGAAGATGGTATTAGTGGATGTAGGCTTGTAAAGATTCAGGATTTAGAAAACATGATTGCAAACGGTAGTATTGTAGACGCCTTAACTCCTGCGGTACTCTTCAAGGCACAATTGCATATTCGTAATAATAAGTAACTAGCCAGAGCTAAAGCTATGAGTGATAGGCTTTAGTCGATTTGCAAGTGAAATTCAGAGCTAGAGATAGCGGATGTAGCCATTGAGTGCTAATTTCCTTGATATTTCATCAAGAGAGATCCTCCAAAACTTGAAAAGTCTCTCTTGGGGCAAGCGGATGACAGAACCCGAGGGGAGGTGTGAGTACTCTCTATCTATTTCACCCTCGATTTTATCCCTTGTTATGACGTATACTAGTAGACAGTTATGACGAATATCGAAGAACTCCGTGCTCAGCTTTTGGGGCGTATAGCAGCCTCGGCTCAGCCCCGCGACATTTTAAAAGCAGACGAAATTAAGCAATTATATTCAGTAATTCCAACGCTTGAACCGAGCGAGCGTGGAACGTATGGCAAGGCTGTCAATGAATTAAAAATAGCGCTTGAGGCGGCTGTTGCAGCGCGCGAAGCAGAAGTAGAAAATGCAGCAGTTGAGCCGCTTGATGTAACAGCGCCCTGGGATGTAAATACCGGCCCGGTTTCGCTGCTTCCAACCGATCAAGGAACTCAGCATCCACTAACCAGTGAACTTGAGCGGATTATTGATATTTTTACCCGCATGGGCTTTGAAGCTCATGAATCAAGGCAGATTGATGATGACTGGAACATGTTTGGCGCATTGAACTTTCCTGAAAATCACCCCGCACGAGATGGCTACGATTCGTTTCGTACTGAAGAAGGCTTTATTCCTCCAGCGCATACTTCAACTATGCAAAATCGTGTCTTAAAAGCGGGTAAAGCGAAGTTAGAAGCCGGCGGATACATCGCGAGTGTTAGTTATGGTCGCGTATTTCGCAATGAAGACGTTGATACAACACATGATCATACTTTTTATCAGCAAGAAGGCATTTATGTAAGCGAAACGGCAAACCTGGGGCAAATGATTGCGGTTTTAAAAAGTTTTTATGAAGCATACTTTGAACAAGGTATGAACATTAAAACTCAGCCGGGCTACTTTCCGTTTGTTGAGCCTGGGCTTGAGTTTTGTATTGAACGCCCCGCCTCAATCGGTGGCAAGCCGGGTGACTGGCTTGAGATGCTTGGTTGTGGCATGATTCATCCAAACGTACTTCGGGCAGCCAATATTGACTCGGAAAAATATCGTGGTTTTGCATGGGGCGGTGGTGTTGAGCGCATGATTATGCTGCGTCACGGCATCGAAGACTTGCGTCATTTTGAATCAGGTAAATTACAGTTTTTGAGGAAATTCGCATGAGCCAAGATATTGATCAATCACTTATTGAGTCAGTCTACAAGCACTTAAAAGAGAATTTTGTAGAGAATGAAAGATACGTCTCGGCCGTTATTAAGACTGCCGATGGTAATGAGTTTAAAGCGATGCATATGCGACATTTTGCAAGTAAGATGTGCGGTGAGCTCGCAGCTCTTGTCGTATTACTAAATAGTGGAGAAGAAATTAAAGAGCCCCTGACTTCCGCCGCAGCGACATATGTCAATGGAGAACCTACGATCGTAAGCCCTTGTGGAAGATGCAGGCAGGTACTTGGGGATCATTTCTCTTCTGTCAACTTTTTAGTTAAGGATAAAGAAGCTATTAGGAAAATTGCTTTGCACGAAGCATTACCTTACTTGTATTTAAAAGATGGGAAGACGGCATGATTATTTCGACAAACTGGCTGAAAAAATTCACCAATATCGACATGCCAATTGACGAGCTGGCAACGCTTATTGGCGCTCGCCTGGTTGAAATTGAAGAAGTGGTTGATTACGGCGCGAAATATAAAGACGTTATAGTTGCAAAAGTTGTAACGTGTGAAAAGCTGGAAGGCTCTGATCATTTGAATGTTACCAGGCTTGATGACGGCGGAAAAACACTCGATGTTGAGCGTGATGAGAATGGACTAGTGCAAGTAGTATGCGGTGCGCCGAATATTCGTGCGGGCCTACTTGTTGCATGGCTACCGCCACAATCGGTTGTGCCTGAAACGGCAAATGACGCTGAGCCATTTGTGCTTGGTGCGCGTAAACTCCGCGGCACAATGAGCAACGGCATGATTGCCAGTGCTAAAGAGCTGGCATTGTTTGACGAACACGAAGGTATTTTAGAAATCGATATGGACGCAGCACCAGGCACGCCCTTTGCGGATGTATACGAACTTAATGATTACTTGCTTGATATTGAAAACAAGTCTTTAACGCACCGTCCCGATACATTCGGTATTATTGGATTTGCACGTGAGATTGCCGCTATTGCTGACAAGCCGTTTAAAACGCCGGATTGGCTGGCAAACGTTACACCAGAATTTTCTGCAAAAGAAGGTGACGTTGCAACTCCTCGCGTCACTATTGATAACCCAGAGCTATCCGCACGATACCAGGCGGTCATACTATCTGGTGCCGATGGGTCGGCAAAATCGCCGATGCACATTCAAACGTACCTGGCACGTGTCGGCGTTCGCCCTATTAATGCGATTGTGGACGTGACAAATTATCTTATGATGCTGACTGGCCAACCGCTTCATGCTTTTGATTACGATAAAGTACTTGCGGCAAGTGGCGGCGTGGCTGAAATTCACGTCCGGGCGGGACACGAAGGTGAAACGCTTGAACTGCTCGATGGCCGCACGATTAAACTCGATAGTACTGATATTGTTATTGCAACAGGCGAAACGGCGATTGGTCTGGCGGGTGCAATGGGCGGTGCCAGTACGGTTATTGACGAGACAACCAAGAATATTATTATCGAAAGCGCGACCTTTAATTTATATAGTCTTCGCACTACACAAATGCGTCACGGTATTTTCAGCGAAACTATTACCAGGTTTACTAAAGGTCAGCCGGCGCAACTTACCGCACCAGTACTTGCCGATGCTGTTCGGCTAATGGGTGAATTTGCCGGAGCAAAGCGTGTCAGCGAAGTTGCCGATACGTATCCAGGTAAAACAGAACCAAACCCAATTGAACTTTCAATCGAAGATATTAATGACGTTCTTGGCAGCAAGTTTATGGTTGCCGATGCCGTAGAAACTTTGCAGAACGTTGAGTTTACGGTGGACGTTCACGAGCAGACGCGCCTGCAGGTGACGCCTCCGTATTGGCGGTCGGACATTCATATTCCTGAGGATATTATTGAAGAAGTTGGTCGTATTAACGGTTTTGATGCCATTGAGCCAACGCTGCCAAAGCGTGACTTTACCGCTGTCCGCCCAAGCAGGTTCGACCAAATAAAAGCCGATGTTCGCCGGGCACTGGTACGCAGTGGTGCCAACGAAGTACTTACATATAGCTTTGTACATGGTGACGTGCTAAAAAAAGCAGGGCAAAAGCTGGAAGATTCGTACCGACTCACTAATTCTTTAAGCCCTGATTTGCAATATTATCGTCAGTCGCTCACGCCGAGTTTGTTGGGGCTCGTTCATGGCAACGTGCGGCAGGGGTATGACAGTTTTGCCTTGTTCGAAGTAAATAAAGTGCATCCAAAACAGCAGGGTATGACCAATGAGGGTGTTCCAGAAGAAGTCGATATGATTGCACTGACGGTAGCAAATAAAAAACCGCAAAGCGGTGCACCGTACTATCAGGCAAAGGCTATACTAGAATACCTCGGCTCGTCACTTGGCCTTGATTTCATGTATTCACCAATTGATACAGACCCAAATTATCCGGTGACAGCGCCCTTTGAGCCGCGCCGCGCCGCTCTTGTAACCGACAGAAAAACCGATACGTTTGTGGGCATTGTAGGCGAGTATAAAAAATCAGTCATTCGCGGGTTTAAATTGCCAGAATACAGCGCTGGATTTGAGATTGGCTCACCGGCACTTCTTGATGCTATTCAAAAGTTAACAAGCAGCTACAAGCCAATTAGTCGCTACCCTAGCACCGAGCGTGATATATGTTTTCAGGTAGCGGCCACGGTGCACTATAGCCAGGTCGTTGATACTGCCGCGGCGGCATTGGCTGATGCCGGACTTGAAACAGCTATTGAACCGGTTGATATTTATCAGCCTAGCGATAAAGGTGCCAAGAAGAATATTACTATTCGCATTAAGCTCACAGCACATGACCGAACACTTACGGGGGGTGAAGTAACGGCACTTATTGATACTGTTGCAAATGAAGTGAGTACGGTAACTGACGCGGTCGTTATTTAGCAATGAAAAAACACCGCAAGAGAGTTGATAGGCTGCAGGATGCTTCGTCTGAAGCACTGGAGCATATTGCCGACAACATGAAAGAGCGTATTTACGCTACTATTACGCTGCTTGCGGTCATTGCTGGTTTATGGCAAACCGCCGAGCACCACACCACGCAAGGAATTATAGGAAGCATTATCGGCACGGCGACCGCTTTGTGGCTTGCGACACTTATTGCTGCTCGCATGTCGCACCGGGCTATTCATCAGCGCAGTATGACACCGCGTGGTTATAGGCGGCTTTTGTTTACAAGCTCGGGTTTATTTACACCGGCGATCGTTCCGATTTTGTTTGTTATACTCAGTACCTATAATGTTATAGATTTAAAAACGGCGCTGCTTGCTGGAATGGCCGCCTTGGCGTTATCGCTGTTTATTCTTTCTTTTATGGCCGGTAGACGTATTTACGAAAGTTGGGGGCAGGTGATTGTGACGAGCTGCCTTGAAATGCTCCTTGGTGTTGGAGTTATCGCACTAAAAATTGTGGCCGGCGAATAGAGTTTATTTAATTCTGTTTACAGGGTATGATTGTAAGCAAGAACGTTATGTCTAAGAAAAAAGAATCAAAGTACCGATTAGTTCGCATCATAGGGGTTGGCGCGCTTTTTTTGATAGCAGCAATACTGCTTGGGTTTCTTCTTTTAAACGGTAAAAATATCGCTGTACTGAACCCGCAGGGGGTTATTGCCGACAAACAACGCGAGCTGATCCTCATTACTGTAGGGCTGGGGCTCATTGTTATCGTCCCTGTTTTTATACTGTTATTTGCCTTTGCCTGGAAATACCGCGAAGGCAACGAAAAAGCAAAGTATACTCCGAATGCCGATGGTAATAAATGGATTGAAGGGTTGTGGTGGGGAATTCCTATCATTATTATTGGTATTTTAAGCGTTATTACCTGGGTAAGTTCGCATGAACTTGATCCGTATAAAAAACTAGACTCGCAGGTGAAACCGATCAATGTTCAAGTGGTAGCTTTGCAATGGAAATGGTTGTTTATTTATCCCGACCTAGGTATTGCTTCGGTCAATGAGGTCCGTTTTCCAGAGAAAACGCCGGTTAATTTTGAGCTTACTGCCGATGCGCCCATGAATGGATTTTGGATTCCAAGCCTCGGTAGCCAGGTATATGCCATGGCAGGAATGTCGACTAAGCTGAGTCTTGAGGCCGATAAAGTGGGCGCATACGATGGATCGTCAAGCAATATTAGCGGCAAGGGCTATGCCGGCATGCGCTTTAAGGCAATTGCTACAAATAAACAAGACTTTGCCGCGTGGTCGAAGGCGGTTGCGGGTGCAGACAGCCACCTTGATTGGGCTGCCTATAGCGAATTAGTAAAGCCAAGCGAGAATAATCAGGTGGCCTACTATATGCTCCATGAGCCGCAGCTGTATAATAAGGTTATTATGAAATACATGAGC
>DATHGD010000075.1:0-5029 GCA_035317765.1 Saccharimonadales bacterium (SeqCode)
ATCCCCCCGACTACGGTCTAACGATTCCTCACTGAGAATACACGCCTCCCGGGCCACCCTGCAGATTCTGCAGAACACCCGGGAGGCGCTTCAACGTCACGAAATTCGATAAAACGTTGACATTTTCACGTTTCTTTTGCTATACTACGCTTAGACATTACCAGAGACAGTAGCGGTGAGGAATCACTTAATTATGCTACCGAGGATGTAACAAACATTTTCATATAAAGTCTTTGGTAGTGCGAGAATCAAAGACTTTTTTAATTTCTTTGACCCTCTCATTACCAGAACGTTAACAATTTGGCCGAATATATAGAGTGAGTTGAGAGAAACTCGGCGACCTTTCCGAAAAAGACCCATCGAGAACCCAGGAAATTACATCGCTAATTCGTGAATTTCCTGGCGTGAAGATCGTCTTTTAAGGAAACGGTCGCCGTAGTTTCAACCCCATCCCTCTAAACATCAATCAAAGAAAGGATTTTTATGGCAATTACCCGCGATAAAAAGAACACTTTGGTTTCAGATATGAGTAAAGTAATGGCCGCTTCAAAGATGACTGTGTTCGCACAGTATCAGGGTTTGAGTGTTGCCGAAGTTCAACAACTTCGTGCAAGCGCCCGTGAAGTTGGTGTTACGATTACGGTTATTAAAAACCGACTTGTCCGTGTAACGATGGCATCTAGCGATACCTACAAAAACACCGACACCTCGGCTCTAACCGGTCAATTACTTTACGCAATTAGCGCCGATGACGAAGTAGCCCCAGCACAAGTGCTTAACACGTTCGCAAAAACCCACCCAGCTCTACAATTTGTAGGTGCTTTCTCGGGCGAAGGCGTACTGCTAAGTGCCGATGACGTTAAAGCTCTTGCCGGTCTTCCGAGCAAGAACCAGCTCATCGCTCAAGTGGTGGCACAGTTGCTTTCACCGGTTCACGATGTTACCAACGCACTATCTGGCAATCTTCACGCACTACTTGATGGTGTTGAAGCTAAAGCCGCAACTAACTAACCTACGTTTTATATTAAGGAGTCTACTATGGCTGATATCAAAAAACTTGCAGAGGAGCTTACTAAGCTTACTGTACTAGAGGTAAACGACCTCAAAAACATTCTAAAAGACGAATACGGCATCGAACCAGCAGCTGCTGCTGTTGCCGTTGCTGCACCTGCTGGTGAAGCTGCTGCCGAAGAAGACGCAAAGTCTGAATTCACCGTTACCCTCAAAGAGGCTGGCGCTCAGAAAGTTGCTGTCATCAAAGCAGTTAAAGAACTTACCGGACTTGGTCTTGGTGAAGCAAAAGCACTTGTTGACAACGTTCCATCAGCTATCAAGGAAAAAATTGGTAAAGATGACGCAGACGCAGCTAAAAAGCAGCTTGAAGAAGCTGGCGCAACTGTCGAACTTAGCTAATTTAACCCATTCGGCCAATTGTTAACCAATTATAATAAATACCACTCCATTTGGGGTGGTATTTATGTTGTTATGACTCGTTCGTAAGGTAAGTGCCGAAGATTTAACGTCCTCCGGCTGACGGTATAGCCATAGCCGCCCTCACAAGAGGGCAAATAGGTTACTCTTTCGGCGGCTTACAATCGCGCTTGCCGTTGTCTCCAAGGCAGTGACCCACTCGACCACAATTCGGCCGCCGATTACACGACTTGTATTTAGTTGGCGGCCATATCTTCAGCTTGCTATCTCTTTCGCACCAGGTTCCATCCGGGCCGCTCGCTACTTGTGGCGGATGATTATTTTCCACGGAAGCTCCCTAAAAGTGTTGGTGTTGCAAAAGTAGCGCACATTGAGCGAAGCTACATTTTCATCTTATCGCTCTCTTCGTGCAAGGGCAAGTTGTGAATGTAAAAGATAAAGCGTAGAATAGAAGTAATGAGCACAATGCAAACTATTATTATCAGCATTATTACCACGCATACCGCGCGGCGCTGATTGCTCACCTAAAAATAACCACGAAATGAGCACTTCCGGCCCCGCCGGGAGTGTTTTTTATTTGGACTAAGAAAGAGAATATAATGACATCAAACCCAGAAGCCCTAGGGTCAACAGAACAATACATACACGGCGATGAGGCGCTACGGCTATTCAATAAAGAATATCGCCATGACCCCGATGTTAACGAACGATTCATGGTCGAAGATATTGGCGTTGAATTCCCATGGCTCGAAACTAGCCTAGGTGACGCCGCCGTACACTGGGCACGGGCAGGTGAGAATAATGCCCGGGCTTTTAAAATCAGGGGTGCTGCCGTAGGCGCAGAAGCATTACTGAATAAGGGGTACGGCGCACTCCAAACAGCATCGGCAGGCAATATGGGAAGAAGCGTGGCGTTAATCGGGAAAAAACACAATATTCCCACTCGAATTGCCGTGCCTCGCAGTGCTCCAGAGCCAAAAAAAGAAGGCATACGCAGACTATGGCCAGGCGGATTGCTTGAAGTTCGCGAAGTAGGCAGTACATTCGATGAAACACTTGCCTGGACGCTTGCCCACGCAGACGGATATGGATTCTTAGCACCGTTTGACGACCCGAATGTTATCGCCGGCCAGGGCACGCTTGTCGATGATATCATTGAGCAAATCGATGATTTTGACCACATTGTAGTTCCGGTGGGTGGCGGCGGGCTTATTGCAGGTATCGCAAAACGCATTGGTGAACTTGGTATGCACGCGCTGGTCCACGGCGTAGAGGCAGAAGGAAGCAATAGCCTTTCACTAAGCATGGCTGCAAGCGAAATTACCGCCGCCGACCGCCCTAATAAAAAATACGGAGGTTCAGCAGTAAAACACGTGGGGAAATATGCGCTCGACATATGCCTTGCAAACAAAGAAGTAATACGGCTCCACACAGTGCCAGATAGTGAAGTAAACCAGTTCATGGAAGCATACTGGCAGCATCGTCAAGAAAATCAACTAGAAGGACATGTCGCCAATTTCGAGCCAACCTCGCTTGTACCGGTACTGACGCTGCAAGCAATCGCAAAAGCGCATCCTGGCGAAGTAGTCGTTGGAGTAGGAACAGCGCACAACGATATCTTGCCTCAGGCGGCAGGGGCAAGTAAACGCTCTTCGCTTGATGTCATGTCTGGTACGTTCGCCCGATAAAAATAACAACGCTTTTAATTTGACCTCTTGTAGTGGTGTGGAAAAATAGCTTTAGTTGCCCCGATTCATAGGAGCTGCTACACTGAAAACAATAAGCACTAACAAGGGTATCTATGAAAAAAGGGTTTACGATTGTCGAGTTACTGATTGTCGTATCAGTCATCAGCATTCTCGCCGCAATCGCCATTGTTAGCTACAACGGCGTTTCGCAGCGAGCCCAAGATACGTCAGTACAAGCCGATCTTGAAGGTCTGGCAGGCCAGCTAGAAGCCCATCGTGTGCGCAGTACACCCAGAGAATTCCCACGTACCGCCGCCGTGCTCCAAACACTCAATATAAAAGCAGCGAAGGGCGCCTACAAGACAACCATACCGCTCAATTTTATTTACTGTGCCGACTCAACTGACACCCAGGAGTTTGCGCTTATTGCCGAGAGCAGATCTGGTAGAATATTCATGATTAACCAAGAGGGGTTTAAAACACAATCACTTACCGAAAGTAACCTTACTCTCAGCGTCTGCAGCGGTCAAGGTATGGACGTTCAACTGAGCGGTATGTCCAGTGCGAACACCTGGCAAACATGGGTGGGCAGCAGCTAGCATATTGACACGGGGGCACCTGACTGGTATATATAAGGTAATACCACTACAAAAATAGACAAAGGAAATTGCGAGTTACCATGTCTGACTTACCAGAAAAACAAGCCAAGCGGCTACGGTCGCTCATACAGGAAGCTGAAACCAGCCTCGCTGCAGCCAAAGAACTACTTATTAGTATTGTCGGAGAAGACGGCAATATTGTGACGCCCCGAAATAGCCAAGAAGAAGTCAGCGGCAAAGTTGTCGAAGGCGTATTTGACGGCCAGATTATGATTGGCCCCGATGGCAAAAGCTATCCAGTGCCTGCCAATTACGCCAGCAAATCGAAGCTGGTTGAAGGTGACATCCTTAAGCTGACAATTGCCGATGACGGCGGGTTTATTTATAAGCAAATTGGCCCCGCTGCCAGGCGCCAGATTATTGGAACACTCGTACAGCACGATGGTGCCTACTACGTTGAGACAAACGGCCGTGAATATCGCATTCTTCTTGCCAGCGTGACGTATTTCCGCATTAACATCGGTGATCAAGTGACGATTATCGTTCCCGAAGAAAACCCCGAAGCCACCTGGGCAGCCGTTGAAGCCGCGCTTTAAGAACAATGCCCGAAACAGGTACGTATCTTTTAACCAGCACCGGGTTTAATGGTGAGCAAAAACCCTACATAGAGCTCCAGCGCAGTGGTTCCTTTACCGATCTTCTTCCGTATCAAAAAACCATAACGCTTCAGTTTGATATGAGCCAGCGCTACTGTATTGGCTGGCGCGATATCACCAAGGGTGAGCGGTTCAGCTGTCCCGACAGCAACAAGGTTGAGGGAAAATACGAAGAATGCGCAGCCTGCCAAAAGCGAACCGGATTTAACCCGGCGTTCTACCATGCGTCAAATGTATCTGAGCAACAGCAGGCGCGAAACAATGAGTCGCATGTGCTGTATCTGGCGCATTTTGGCCCAGACATTATAAAAGTAGGTATTTCACACGCAGCGCGGGGGAATTCACGGTTGCTCGAACAGGGAGCTCGCAGTGCGCTTGTTTTAGATACGTTTGCCTCGGCCCATATTGCCCGGCAGCACGAAGCACGGATTGCCTTGCTTGAAGGTATCATTGAAACAGTGCAGCTTCGCAAAAAAATAGCACTCATGGAGCAGCCCTACAATGAAGCGGCTGCACTTGCCGAGCTACTAAAGACACGCCAGGCCATTGAACAACAGCTTGATCTTTCTTTCTCTCAAAACCAACCTACCTGTTTTAATAGCATTTACTTTCCGCTCGCTTCTCCGAATTTTAGCGAAGCATATGATTGTAGTAG
>DATHGD010000076.1:0-4001 GCA_035317765.1 Saccharimonadales bacterium (SeqCode)
CTTAGGAATGTATAAAGAGAGTACACTGGTAACAAGAATATCGCGCTGGTGCGGAGAGATCGGAAGATGCGCAGTAACCCCGCCAGGCCTCAAAAAGAACTTCTCTGTCATCGTCACCTTATTCTATCGGATGCGAAAGCCTTACAACTTATAGCATATTGACAGTCATTTTATCAATAGCAGTTCAAATACACTTGGTATACTATCAATGCACTCACCTACCTTGCTTGCACATATAAATAAAAGATACCCCGTTATAGGGGTATCTTTTTATAATAATATTACCAGTCTGTTGGCTGTGTCATAGTCCACCTCCTAACTTCTGTGCGCTGTTACCGCACTCTTTTATTATACTCCTATAAAATTCTTTGTTAAATTTGCCCTTTAAATACCCTATGGATTGACAATGCCTATGGATGATTTTATTATTAATACGTTTCGTCTCCCTCGAAAGGATTCACGATGCACCCACTTTTCCTACGCCGATCTGCATCATCTGACTCGGCGACCAAAAGCGTCAACCACCACGAATTGCCAACGGGCACCGTGCTATCTTTTATAGATACGAAAGGTAGCATATTTCGAATTGAACTTCTCGATAACGTCTTCGAAGGTCATTCGCGCCGCGTGAAAGTGCAGGACGCACCGGTCAAGTACAATCCCGCGATAGAGCCCACAATCATGTGCGTTGTACCACGGGCAGCCAGGATAAAGCTTATGGCACATGCTTACAATGCAGCCATTCCTACGGTGGGAGCGGGCAACGTAGTCTACCTGATAGACCGCTACGCCAGTGGTCCCGTGCGGCCCTTCATTGTACGGTCTATGGAGCAATTAGACTGAAACAACCTAGCCCCCAGGAAGAACCCCCAACCGGTTCGGCCGGGGGTTCTTCCATAACTGGCCCACGCCATGTATTTTGTTCTCTTATGTGATTTATGATATAATATACAACGCATCATTCCCGACAGACAAGGACTGGCACATGCGACTCAACGCAGGTAGGCCCCAAGCCGATGGAGTTATTCTCGGCACCGATTCAAGTCACGCCGGCAGTAACGCGAAAGAAAACCTCTCAGATGTTGTCATAGCACTTCGCACTCACCACGAGCTTTTCTACTCGATAGACGAGAAAAGCCGCTATTCCACATTGGGGCAGAGGCGCCCAAGCGTAAGTCAACCGCACTACCAGTTCTACTGGCGCAATCAAGCAGCCATAGTACGAGTCTTGTGCGGCAAAGTCCAGATAATAGTTGATAAAAAAGCATACTACATCGACAGTGGCACCTGGGTCTACATCCCGGAGAACCTACGATACTACCTGAAAAGCAGTGTGGAGGCGAAACCGGACCTGCAATTCGTGACCGCAGCGGTCAATGAAGTCAAGTCTGCGTGATGCATCGGGCGTGCTGCAGTACCATTACAGGTACCGCAGCACGCCTCTTTTGCTATCTTTAATTAGTGTATTCTATTTGCAATTTAATCAAATATATAATATAAGTAAGATACGTTCTACCCAAGGAGGAGTGATGAACGCAATAGTAGCAGCCATCATCAGTATAGTGATGGGCGCAATAGGTGGAATTGGCTATGCCTACTACGCCTATGGCGGCGTAGTCAAACCCCAAGCAATCAAGCGAGACATCCCGCTGGGCTCTGCGGCCGGAGCAACAACCGTACGAATGGTCATGTGGGTGCCGGGAGCGATGGGACATACCGTTTTCGGCGCAATCACCGGGCTGGTAGTCTTTGGTACGTACACCGCACCATCGGTTGCAGTCACCTGGGGCACCACCATGAGCTTCGCCTGGTATCACGTTGTTATCGCGCTGCTCGCTGGCCTGGGCGGAAGTGGAGCCGTAGGTGGACTGATCGACCAAAAGCAGTGGAAGAGGATCGCTCCTGTGCTTCAGAAGCTACCTTCAACCAATCAGCCATCGGTTGAAGCTCCACGGGCTTTCCAGGCGCTCCAAGATATAGGAGCTCCTGTCACTGAAAGCTAGCAGCTCAATATGCCCGAGAAATTATCCCGACATCCGAAAAGGTTGTTCCCGGGAGAAATCTCGGGCAACAACCTTTTTTGTATTAACACCTGCCCGTTTTAACTCAGGGCATCGATGGACGGATAAAAAGTTCTTCTTTAACATACTGTACTTTCGCATGCTTGCCCGTAGCCTTAAATCCATACTCTTTTTCAAGCAATGATTTAAGCGGATCGCTCTCATGCAGGCCAATGCGTACTTCGGGTTGCTCGCGTTGCTGGGAGGGAAGTAAGTTATCCATCAACATCCTCCCCACGCGAATTTTATCCCGACTACCAAGTTCTTCGGCTACATTTAGTGCAAATATACCAAGCGGACGGGCATCTTCTGGCCTACGGACCAGTGACCGTGCCCGTTCAAAAACAGTATCAAACGGCTTTTGATCGCCTGTATACCATGGGCCGGCTTTTCTTACCGCCACGAGTCCGTGTCCCGCAGCAACAACACCCATATAGAGTCCGGAATTATTTTTTAATTTACTTTCTTGAGTCTTCAGACTATCTTTATTATCAGGGTTAAACATGCGGTGAGCTATAAAATCTGGTATGCCGCTTCGCGTCCGGTCTTCGGCGGTCAACTGCAGTACTGTTGGTGCATCATCGGGGGTAAGGGGTCGAAGTTCGTAGGTCATTGTTTTTAATTGTATACCCTATCAGGTACATAAGAAAAGAGGGGCCACGAACCTTCCCGTGGCTTTACGGTATAATTAAGACTGAACATCAGCTACAAGAAGGAGGGATGTATGTGCCGCAATATAAAAGTTCTATTTAATTTTGATCCGCCCGCAACCGATGAAGAAATTAAAAATGCTTCATTGCAATTCGTTCGCAAACTATCGGGCTATACTCACCCGTCACAGATAAACGAAGCTGCGTTTAACGAAGCCATCGAAGAAACGGCTGCTGTGGCTAAAAAGTTACTGAATTCGCTTGTCACCCAGGCCGAGCCACGTGACCGTGAAGTCGAAGCCGCCCGCGCCCACGAACGAGCAATTAAGCGCTTTGGAACAGCCTCGTAGCCACCCCCGCGTGGTATGATGTGGCCATGCCCATTCATATTCTTTATATTTCTGGCCTTGGTGACCGCTACGACTCGTTTCGGCGGTTTTGTTTGCGTTTTTGGCGTCTGTTTGGCGTTACCGCCGAACTCGTTTCTATGAGCTGGACCAACGGTGCTACCTACGAAGAAAAGGTGAAAATTATCAACCAGCGAGTTGACGCGGCAAAAAATAAACGCATCGTCTTAATAGGGGAGAGTGCCGGGGGAAGTACGGCGCTCAATATGTATGCCGCCCGCCCTAACAATTTTTATAAGGTTATGACCATTTGCGGTAAAAATACCAAGGCCGACCATGTATCGCCTCACCTGTATCGTAAAAACCCTGCGTTTAAAACGTCTATGTACCAGGCTGAAAAATCGGTTGCTCTTCTTTCAAAAACTAAGCGACAAGCATTTATATCTGTTCACCCCCTGGTCGATCACGTTGTACCGGTACGCGAAACGCTGATTCCGGATTGTCAGCGGGTGCAGCTATGGACAATCGGGCATCTCGGCACAATTGCATTCGCGCTTACCCTGGGCTCGTTCATTATCATTCGTATCGCCAAGCGCCCACCCCTTGCGCTATACTAACAACAGAGAAGGGAAGTGGGGATAACACGCGTGAGCAGGGGACATAGCTATCATATTCCGGGGCTCGATGGATTACGGGCTTTAGCCGTGCTTGCCGTTATTTTTTATCACCTCTTCCCGCTTGCACTTCCGGGCGGCTACATTGGGGTAGATATTTTCTTTGTTATCAGCGGGTTTCTTATTACAACACTCCTTATTGCCGAACAAACTCACACCGGTAGCATTAGTCTGAATACGTTTTGGCTGCGGCGCGCCCGCCGGTTGCTCCCTGCCCTTTTTGTGACCATTCTGGTTATCAGCTCGGCGGTGTTTTTTATACGGGGCGAT
>DATHGD010000077.1:0-3215 GCA_035317765.1 Saccharimonadales bacterium (SeqCode)
GGTCGAGCCGAAGTTGCAGGCGGGCATCGGCAACTTCGGCTTGTCGATCAGTGAGAGCGGCATCTCCGTGTGCGTGTAGGTATGTACGATTTTTACGCAAGGTGTGGGCCAACATAATCTCAGCATCGAGTTTTGCCGACCCTATGCCAGCGCCTACCAGCTGGATTGTGGCGTTATGGAGCCAGGTGCTAATTACTGGCGTTTTTTGCGGCAAGTTCGCGTTCATAGCTTTGCAGGTGCTCGATTAAATCTTCAATATTGCCGTTTAATGCTGCAGGAATATTACTGCGGGAATAGCCGATACGGTGGTCGGTGATACGGTCTTGAGGAAAATTATACGTACGAATCTTTTCACTACGGTCGCCCGAACCAATAAGTCCGCGGCGTTCGGCGGCCAGTTTTGACTGTTCTTCATCGATTTTTTGCTGGAGCAAACGGCTGCGAAGTACGCTCATAGCTTTTTCTTTGTTTTTAATCTGCGATTTTTCGTCCTGGTTTGTTACAACGAGGCCTGAAGGCAGGTGAGTGATACGAACAGCGCTGTCGGTGGTGTTAACCGACTGGCCGCCGTGGCCACCTGCACGGTAGACGTCAATTTTAAGGTCGCCCGCACCAATTTCAATATCGGTCTCTTCGGCTTCGGGAAGCACAGCAACAGTAACGGTGCTGGTATGAATTCGTCCCTGAGATTCGGTAGCTGGCACGCGCTGAACGCGGTGCACGCCTGATTCGAATTTTAGTTGTGCATACGGTGCATCGCCCTTAATGCTAAAAATAACCTCCTTGTAGCCGCCGGTGTCGTTAGCACTTTCACTAATGAGCTCGGTTTTTAAGCTATTAGATTCGCAGTAACGAAGGTACATGCGGTATAACTCGGCGGCAAACAAGCTGGCTTCATCACCACCCGCTCCCGCACGAATTTCAATAATGACGTTTTTTTCATCGTTTGGGTCTTTTGGCGCAAGCATAATGAATAGCTCATCCTCAAGAGTAGCAAGCTTTTCCTCTGTTTCGGCCGCCTCTCGTTTTGCCAAATCGGCGAGCTCATCACCACCTGAAAACAGTTCTTTGGCTTCTTTTAGTTGCCCTTCGAGCGTTTGACGAAGCGTTGCCTTTTCGATAATTGCCTCAAGCTCTGTAAAACGTTTGTTTTTGGCACTGTAGTCTGGGTCGTTATAGGCGCTGGGTGAGGCTAAAAACTCGCCAAGTTCGGCTTTTTCTGTGGTGAGTTCGTTGATATTGAGGCTAATTTTTGACATATTATTTTTTCTTTGCAAGCAGTACGATACCAATGATGATACCTGGTAGCCATGTTATAACGGTAATGGTTCCGACAAGGAATAAAATAACGTTAGTAACGACCTTTACTGGGTTTTCAGCGAATAGTCCCGTGGAAGGATCTGGCTCTGGTGAACCTGCCAGGACGTTTGCGATTGCAGATCCAAGGATGGCAACGATAAGTAGTGCCGTCGGGCCAATAAGGAGAATAAGGGCTAGTTTTTTATGTGATTTTTTTGGTAGCTCAACGGGAGTTTCAGGTTGCAGAGAGTCTACTGGCTGAATAGGCGGCGTTGTCTGTACAGGTGGAGTACTGGGTGCTGTCGGTTGGTTTGGCTGCTGTTGCTGTGGATTCATATTTTTTCCTTTTAATAGTCTGCTTGACTCTAGTATATCAAAAAAGAGGTCGTACATCGGTACAACCTCTTTATCGAAATAGCGCTACTTCTCGGCTTTTTTTGCTTTTTGCGCGTTTGCCTTTTTTGCTTTGGCAGCAAGCTGCTCTTTGCGGGCTTCAGCGGCAGCAAAGCGTGCCTTGAAGCGATCAACGCGACCTTCGGTGTCGATGATCTTTTCTTCACCGGTAAAGAACGGGTGAGAAGCTGATGAGATGTGGACCTTTACGAGTGGATACTCGTTGCCATCTTCCCATTTAATAGTGTCGGTGGTTTGCGCTGTTGACTGTGTCAAGAAGGCAAACCCAGCAACGTCATCGCTAAATACGATGGGTCGGTAGTCTGTTGGGTGTATACTGCTTTTCATATCTGAACTATTGTATCTGTTTTTTAACAGATTGTCAAAGGCTAGCTGGTCTTGCGAAGCTTCATGCGCCGAACGTACTTAGCGATAGTTGTAGTAATAAGGGCAACTATGATGGCAAGCAGGAGTGATCCGGGCAAGACGATACTTGGTTCCGAGAGAACAGAAACCGTGCTTGTATCGGGGGCTTGTACGGTACCGGTGCTACAGCCTGCCTCGTAATTGCCACAACTATAGGCACCCTCTCCATACGCTGCCCCCAGCAGGTAGGTAGAAACGAATGTGTGTGAAGTGATGATAGATGACATAACTTGAGTTTACCAATCTTAAGCGTTATTATAGTACTAAGTAAAAAGCATTAGGAGAAAAAGCGCAATATGCAATCAGCTTATTTTGGTGACATTCTTGGACTGGGAACGCCCGAACTACTTATTATTTTAGTAATCCTTTTAGTACTTTTTGGTGGTTCACAACTTCCAAAACTGGCGCGGAGCCTCGGTAAATCTGCAAAAGAACTTCGTAAGGGAATTGATGACGCAAAGGGTGACTTTACGTCACCGGACAAAACGAATAAAAGCGATAAAAAATAATTTCAAAAACAGAAAAGCTACTCCGAAAAAGTTATTTTCGGAGTAGCTTTCTTTATGGGGCGCTGCCGGGCTTTTAACTGTACTTACTTATGGAGATCTTTTTGAGCTTCAGAAGTGTCATCGGTAGTATGACGGAGCAAGTGCATGACCGAAGCACCGGCGTCTGCCAATGAGTGGCGGCGTGAATGTTCCAGCTCGATTTTTTCGTGCAGTTTTTTCATAGCGTGAAGCGTGCCTGGGTTTTGGGTAAGCAATTTAAACTCTTTATCGAGCTCTGCGAGGTCGGCATCGCTTAAATCTTCAAGTCCCACATATTTTGTACGAGCGCCTTTGGTGGCGCGGATAAGTTCGTCAAGCTTAATCTGAACAGCTTTGCCGTCACGGTTTTGGGTATTTTGAATCAGAAATACCATCAAAAAAGTAATAATGGTCGTGCCGGTGTTGATGACTAGCTGCCATGTGTCAGAAAATCCGAACGCCGGGCCGGTAAAACCCCATACGATAACAATAAATATTGCGCTAAGGAACACGGTGGCGGTACCTGTCCAAATTGAAATGTGGCTTGCGATAGAGCGGAATAGATTTTTC
>DATHGD010000078.1:0-4747 GCA_035317765.1 Saccharimonadales bacterium (SeqCode)
GTCCATACGCCTTTATTGAAGTGGCTGCGCGCGCACAAAAGTGGGTTGACCAAGCGATTTCGCGCAATATGTACCTTGAAACGCGCAATATTGACGATATGGTAGACATCTACAGTGCGGCGTGGAAAAAAGGCTTAAAGACAACATATTATCTGCACGTGAAGCCGCGACATCAAGCCGAACAAAGTACAGTTAAGGTAAATAAAGCCGAAAACAGTACAGGCGGCGCACGAAGAGCTGGATTTGGATTCGCAAAAAAGCAAACGGTATAAATAAAAGTAGAAAAATAGGGGGATAAAACAATGGGTATGAACGCAAGCACAATTATCGATGACGATATGACACTAGAGGAAAAACTGGCCGCAATTGAACAGGCAATGCAAAACGCACAGGCGCAGGCTAACGATGAAGCACAGGCAAACGGCCAAGTTGCCGCACCGCTTGACCCAGCCGACCTTACTATGTGCGAAGGCTGCCAATAGGGCAAAAGTACAATGAAAAATATCACGAAACGAATAATGAAAGGATTGGAACGCTATCATGGCAGGTATTCTCGGAACAGGCATACAAGACGGATTATTACTTAAACCAATCCATTATCAATGGGCAATGGATCTTTACGACCAGGCGGTCTCTAACACCTGGTTTCCAAACGAAATCCAGCTAGGGCAAGATTTGGCCGATTGGAAAAAGATGAGCGATGAAGAGCGCCACGCCCTAACGTTTTTAATGAGCTACTTTAACCCGAACGAATTGCTAGTAAACAAAGCACTGGCTTTTGGGGTCTACCCGTACGTCAATGCGGCCGAGTGCCACTTATATTTGGCCAAGCAAATGTGGGAAGAAGCCAACCACTGCATGAGCTTTGAATACGTACTCGAAACCTTTCCAATTGATCGTGAAACCGCCTATGCGGCGCATGTTGAAACGCCAAGCATGGCCCGAAAAGAGGAGTTTGAGACCAAGTTTATCAAGCGCATGACCGAAGAGACGCTTGATATTACGACCACTGAAGGCAAAAAAGATTTCGTCCGAAATTTGGTTGCCTACAATATTATTCTTGAAGGTATCTGGTTTTACAGCGGCTTCATGGTGGCGCTTTCGTTCCGCCAGCGAAACTTGCTTCGAAACTTCGGTTCGCTGATTGACTGGGTGGTGCGCGATGAAAGCCTGCATCTTAAGTTCGGCATTAATCTTATTCTAACGGTGCTTGAAGAAAACGAAGACCTTCAAACCGAAGAGTTTGCCAATGAAATCAAGCAAATGATTCTTGACGGCGTTGAAATGGAAGAAGCCTATAACCGAGACCTGCTGCCAAACGGTATTCTGGGCCTGAACAGCGACTACATTAACCAGTACGTAAAGTATTTGGCCGACCGCCGCCTGGAAGAACTTGGCTTTGACGCCCACTATAAAGTAAGTAACCCTGCAAAATGGATGGCAGCTGCTAATGACACGCTAGAGCTGGTGAACTTTTTTGAAAGTACCAACACCAGCTACGAAGTGAATTCTGGAGGTGCCACGAAAGGGCAAAGCCCAAGTGCCGACCGCGATGAAAACGACCCAGATGGCAGTATTCTTAAATAACAATTGTTACGACAAGATAACCGACCGCAAAGGCGAAAGATGAACAATGCAGACAGAAATTGAAGTAAAGTTTCCCGATGTTGATTTTGCGGCCGTGCGCCTGAAGCTTGAAGCGCTTGGCGCGGTATGCGAGCAACCCATGCGATTGATGCGCCGGGCAATCATAGAAACGCCTGAGCTTGAGGCAAAAAATGCCTATGTGCGCATACGCGATGAGGGCAATAAGGTAACGCTAACTTATAAGCAATTTGACGAACAGTCGCTGACGGGCGCCAAAGAAATCGAGCTAGTGGTGAGCGATTTTGAAAAGACAATAGCCCTTTTTGAACAAGTAGAACTAGTACAAAAATCATTTCAAGAATCGCGCCGTGAAACCTGGCAGCTGGGTACTGTCGAAATTGTGCTCGATGAATGGCCATGGCTGAACCCCTATATTGAGGTAGAGGGCCCTAGTGAACAAGGGGTAAGAGACGTTGCTGCCCAACTTGGGTTTGACTGGAGCGATGCGGTGTTTGGTAAAGTAACCGAACTGTATCAACGGCAATATCCGAAGGGTGATTCAAGTAAAACGGTGACGGTTCCGCATTTAACATTTGACGACCCGCTTCCGGCAATTATAAGCGGCCAGCCTGAGGGCGTGTAAACGAGAGAGTAAAGAGGAGTATACTAGGACATATGAAAACAAAACTTCTCATATTTGGTATAACGGGCGACTTAAGTACGCGCAAATTGCTTCCCGCAATTAAGCGTATTGTGGCAACAAACGCTTATGATGATCTTGAGATTATTGGTGTGTCGCGCCGCGAAGTAAACGTAGATGAGCTTTTGACGAGTTCGCTTGGCGACACGGCACTTGCCGGGCGCCTGTCTGTTTTTTCGATGGACCTTGCAAAGGCCAGTGACTATGAACGCTTGCGTGAATCGTTGGCGCTGGCGGACGATGAACAGCTTTTGGTGTATCTTTCTGTGCCGCCCCGAGCTGCCGCGCAGATTGTTGATTTTTTGGGTGATGCGGGTATCACCACGCCAAACGTAAAATTATTGTTCGAAAAACCGTTTGGGGTGGATTTAAACTCGGCCCAAGAGGTAATTGAGCGAACAGCACGACATTACAATGAATCACAGCTGTATCGGATAGATCATTATCTGGCAAAAGAAATGGCGCAAAATATTGCGGCACTTCGCGGCGGGAATGCACTGCTGAGTCATGTATGGAGTAATGAATCGATCGAAAGCATTGAGGTGCTGGCTCTGGAAAAAATTACCATTGAGGGCCGGGCGCAGTTTTATGAACAGGTAGGTGCGCTTCGCGATGTGGTGCAGGGTCACTTGATGCAACTCCTTGCGCTGATTCTTATGGATATTCCTGGCGAATTTGCCTGGGAGAAGCTGCCCCAGGCTCGACTTGCGGCCCTGCAGCAGTTGCAGCCGGCAAATCCTGAAACGACTGTGCGAGCACAATACGCAGGCTACCAGGAAGAGGCGCAGAATATCGGTAGTCTTACGGAAACTTTTGTATCCTTAAAATTGCAGTCAACGGATCCGCGCTGGAAAGATGTGCCCCTTGTTCTTACGACAGGTAAGGCGATGGATAAAAAAACAACCGAGATTCGTATTAACTTTCGTAAATTCCACGAGGCTCAAAGTAACTGCCTGATTTTCCGGATTCAGCCGAATGAAGGTGTAGAAATTGACTTGAATACGAAAAAACCAGGCTATGAGCGCGAATTTGAAACGCGCAAACTGGCGTTTACCTACCCGGAAGACATCACGCTCCCCGATGCGTACGAGCACGTTATTATTGATGCTATCCGTGATCGCAAGAGCTTATTTACCAGCAGCGAAGAGGTACTGGTCAGCTGGCGAATTTTACAGCCGCTTTTAGATGCTTGGGCAATGGATAATGCACCGCTTAAAAAATACCCTGTTCACACCTTGGTCGATACGTTGTTGTCTCAGCCCTAAATCAGTACAACGTGCTTATTCTTGCTATACTAAGTTGGTGACAAAAGTCCAAAACTAAACGTGAGGAGGCAATGGTATGACCATTAACGATACACCCATAGCAACGACTAACGCGCCACAGCAGGGTGGGGACCAATCGCAAAGCCAGCATCAGGATGCGTCTTGGTATGCGAAACGGTTGATTTTGAAATTGCAACTTGCAAAGCAGGTATATGAAAATGAGAAAAAAGGTATCGATACGAGTGCAATCGTTTACGATATTACCGATAATAAACCGGTATTTTCGCATGATGTTAATTACGAGCACTACGCGGCGAGCATCAGTAAATTATTTGTTACATCGCTGCTACTTGAAGATTTAAGGGCAGGTACGACCACGCTTGATACTCAGGTAAGCTGGGACGCGAGTGATCGCCGCGCCGGTGCGGGTGTGTACGATTCTGCCAGCTCACCGCTCACCGCAACTGTGCGCGATGTTCTATTTGATATGCTTAATCATTCGGGTAATACCGCCGTGCGTATTATTGTGAACAAAGTACTTGGCGGGGCAGATGCGGTAAACCAGCGATACGCATCGGAATATCCAAACCTAAAGGTGACCAAGCTGCAGCCAGTTGCGGGTACATCTGGCTTTTTGCTTGGCTATACAACGGCCGGCGAAACCAATTTTATTCTTGATAAGCTCTACAGCCAAACCGACACGTATGGGGCTTTTGTAAAAAACGCATTGGCTACCAATATATTTGACGATTACGGGCCACGCAGCCAAGTAAAAGACAAAGACAACATTACAGTTATCGATAAGCAGGGCCAACTAAACGATCCAGAAGGTAACAACCGTCATGATGTTGGGGTGATAGAAAACGCCAAGAATGGTCATAAGCTTCGCTACGTGCTGATGACCACTAATTACGAGCAGCCAGCCGGCGTGCTAACGAGTGATGCGGTTGCATCGCTGCAGGCGTTTGGGCGCGATATGCTGCGCTTTGAGGGTGACAAGACACCGAAACCAACCGAGCAGCCAGATAGCCTTAAAAGCCAATCTGAATCTGCTGTTGAAAATAAGCGAACTGTCTACTAAAAAGATTACACATAGCATATGTAGCGTATAGTAAAAAACATTACACGCTACATATAGCGCTTTTGATGAAAAACGTGCTATAATGAAATCCCATGGAAACATCACACATCATGG
>DATHGD010000079.1:0-4653 GCA_035317765.1 Saccharimonadales bacterium (SeqCode)
ATGGGCGCAAGATTACCTTTTCGGGTAGGTTCAGGGCCGGCTACAAGGGCGTTCTAGTAGTGGAGTTCACTGAGGTACGAGCATAAAACTAATTCGCTCTGACTAAATTCCGGCTGATGGCAATCGTCTCGCTGATTTAGCGGGGCGATTGTCATTTCTGGGTAAGTTAAGCGAGGTCGAATAGAAGAAGGCGACTATACCTTGACGTCATGTAAAACTATTCTGACAGTAAGCCTGTTGCCCCTGGCAAATACTGACTACTGCGTGACCCAGAGGGATTGTAGTCCATGATACTTTTGCCCCCATGGGCGAGGGCAATTATTGCATCATCTACATCTGTTATTGTAAACTAATCGTATCTTCTACCCTTACAAGTAGGGGTGTATGTTGGGTTAGTAAGAAAAGTAAGTAACCAGTCAGAATAAATAGAACAAAGAAGCAAAAAGCATATCTAAGATAAAGAAAAATAGTAAATCATATGAAACAAGAGAATTAAGATCAAGAAGAACAAAGCTAATAAAACCTAAAAGAATTAATCAATAGATAAGAAAACAAGAAAAGCATAATCAAACTCTAAATTAACTAATCAAGTTCGTAAATGCGATATTCACAATTCTTCATTGGACTAATGCGCATGTCACCCGCAAGAGGTAGCTTATTAGCGTATGCATATAATGCATGTTGCACACCACCATGAGACACAACTGCTATAGTCTTATCTCCGTATTTTGCGGCTAGTTTATCTAGGGCTCCATATATTCTTTTGAAAAAAACCGCCAAAGGTTCTGTATTTTCAACCGAAGCTTTTTCATCGAAATTGAATAGGTTATTCCAGGTGCTTATGTCTACATAGCCATTTGTCTGAATTTCTTGCCACGCATCGTCAATATCAATTGCAAGGTTGTGGTACTTGTTGACTATTTCCGCAGTTTGAACGGCACGGTTAAAAGGTGAGGAGATAATGACGTCGATTTTTTCATTCTTAAGGTGTTCGGCTAATTCATTCGCTTGCTGAACACCGGCTTCGTTCAGGGGCTCATCATTACCTAGAGTAGGCTGATTTACTGCTTGCGCGTTCGAGTTGGTTTGTCCGTGCCTAATGAAGTATAGTTTCATGAAATGATTGTAGCATTTATGTAAGCCCTTGGTCTCATTAACAGACGAGGCTTATTGTCAAAAACATATTCCAGCATACCGCTTTAATGACTCTGCTACTATAGATACATGCCCAACATGCCCAACATGCCCAACATGCCCGACAAAGAAATCCGCGAAAGCATCAAACGCTTCGAAGTATCACTGTCCGAAAGTGAACGCAACCCCGATACTCAAGAAGACACCGAGCGCCTTATTGAACGCGCCGCCCAGCCTTTGCCAAAAGATGAGGATAGATCGCGTCCTGACGAACGTTATAGCGAAAAACAAACTCGTTCACATAAAGCTGAAGATACTTCGGACTCACGCAGTGATACGTCCCATCAATAGAGCGTTTCATCTGTGACCAAAAGCCTTCAATAGTATTGGTGCTGATACCGTTCACGGAGTATTCTTCTTTACTGTGATTGATGAAGCGGTGCGCGTACTCGCGTTTCACGCGATGGTATATTCTTGATTCGTCAGTCTGTATTTCGGTGCCTTGGCGTGCCATTGCCCGAATGAAAGGCAGTGCAACAGTGGCGTTGGCTTGCTTAGTCGTAATGGCGGTTACTTTACCTAAGCCTTTCTTTTTCTCAACCATGCCAATGACCGCCGTCTTATTATCCCATTGGCTCTTTTGGTGAATCTTGCGATGAGTACCGCCCATGTATGTTTCGTCGATTTCAACCACGCCGGTCAGTGGCCGGTCGCTTTGTTGCATCATAAGGCGGATTTGTTTACACATGCGCCAGGCTGTTTTGTAGGTAACACCCATTGTACGTTCTATTTCTTTGCCACTGACGCCGTTGCGGCTAACGCTAAACATGTACATAGCATAGAACCATTTTTTAAGCGGTGTTTCTGATTTATGGAAGATGGTATCGGCAAGTGGACTAATTTGGTTGCCGCAATCTTTGCATTCGTACACCTTCTTGCTACGGACGCGGTAGTATTTAAGTTCGGTGACGCCACATTTTGGACAGGCAACCATATCACTAAAGCGTTGCTGGAAGATGTAATCTAAGCACGCATTGTCATCGGGGAATTGCTGGTGCAGGTTGTCGATGGTGTAGCGCGGTGTCCTCATGTTACTAGTGTAGTCGATCTGTTACATGACGTCAAGGGATAATCGCCTAGAAGAAAGTATTGACATTTATACCATAAACAGTTATAATGTAAATAGTGGTCTAGTGTGACCAATACCCAAGACAGTACCCCCGTAGTGTCTTGAGCCCCGTCACACGGTTAACAATTTGTCATCTCCCCGCGACTTGTCTCGAAGAGAATTGGAACATTCATGATCATGTATGTATCACGCTGGCGCAAGCTCCTGCCCATGTGGGACAGGCTAATGATTGCCTTCAAGCGTTGGATAACGCAGGCAAGCTTCTTGTTTATAGTCGTAGTTGCTGCCGGGTACGTGTTTTTTAATGGACCCGTCACCAGTACGACTCCCGCTTCTCCCCAGGCGCCATCGGCTACCGGTCAGTCTGGTACGCCGATTCCGTCTCGAGTTGTCGTTATCAATGTCAACGCCGATGCACCCGCATCGCCCCAGGCAACGACAACGGCACCATCCTCGTCAGTTCCCACCACAACAACCGTTGTGGTGGTGCAGCCGATCGAGGTGCCAGCCTCTTCCAACTCTTTGCCCACAATGTCACCCCACAGTGACCCGACTCCGGAGAAGACGACCTCACCCAGTGCTGCCGTTACTACAACGAACGCGCCGGTTGATGAATTACCCAGTGACACCCCGTCCGCTAACCAGTAGCCCTGAAGCGATACCCCGCTCGGCCTGGTTGGTCGGCGGGGTATTTGCTTTTGTGGAGCTTTATAATTGCACAATATTTACTTTTATACTATGATATTAATCACGTCTACCCTAAGGAAGTGAAGATGTTACCACAACGAGAGACACGTTACCTTGACCCGAGTACGGTGAAAACCATCGTGGTAAAGGGGCGTAAGGCGGTAACCGGATCTCATGAGGAGAGAGGTGATGCAGAGGGGAAAATCCTGATCACTCTACCGAGTGACTGGGCGGTGCTAGAGGATAGAAGGGGAGATGGAACACTCATCATTTTCCAAAAACCTACAAGCCAGGCCCCCGAGAGGGCCCCAAAAGCTGCAAGGAACAGGCCGAAGACTAAGGGCCGCAGGGGTAAGGGACCACGGGTAATTCCCTTGGATGAGACCACTATTGAGATCCTGCTCCCTCGGCGAGGGAAGCATCCTGAAATCCTCGATAACCAGCCCTAGCCCCTTAGCGAGAAAGGCAAAAGGCCCTGGATACACCCGTACTATCGGTGTATCCAGGGCCTCGTTTCATTATTTGATATTTTTTGTTGACTTTAACGAAAGAGTGTGTTAATCTATATATACCGCCATCAGGAGATGTATATCGTCCCTGGGGACGTGTACATTTTTTTGCTGCGGCACGCATAAATATATATTGTATAATAGCCCGGGCCAGACATAGCGCCCGGCTGATCGATGCAGTACCGTTCGTGTCTGTTCGTGTTCGTGATGAAAGTCCTGAGTGGTTTTTACCCGTTGAGTTACAAGAGAAGTTCTACCCGATCTCCTTGAATAACCTGACCCAGGTAGGGTTACTCTAGGAGCTCACCCGTGGCTACACCGTTGTTCCATTCGTGGTCACGGCGCACAACTGCAGCAAAAACACCCCGGAGGGAGAAGAGATGGCCTCGTGCCGTCACTAGCGCTTCGCTAGACTTTCTCCCTCCGGGACTTTTTATTTTCTGTACAACCTCGCCCTCTTTTGTAGGGCGGTTTTTTATCAGTACTTAAATAGCAAGCTTCGATGCCCATAGTTTAATAATTAAAAATATACAATTGCAATAAAGTCTATTTAATGTAATAATGAATATCCACTAGAGTTAATCTATGTAAGGTACTGCAGTTATGGGCCGATCTTCAGAGTATGCTAATGATTTTTCCAAACAAACGCCCGAGGGTAACTTTTTCGAGAAGCCCTTGCCCCGGCGGCGGTTTCTTCGCTTGGGCGGTGCGGCTGTGGCGCTTGGCGTAGCGGGAGATACGCTAGCTGGCGAGCTACGTTGGGGCAGCACTAACCCTGAAATACATAAAATCGATAACCCAGAGGCGACCCGTTTGTTTCCCGATACCTATACGGTGGCAATAGGCGGCTTTAACGTTGCAAACGTTGAAGGGCTTGGCAAGACCGTTGAAGCTATTCTGCCTGGCTACGGACAAACGGCGTACCTTAAAAACTCGAGCAATGGCATTGATATGCGAGATATTGAGCGCGAGGCACTGCGTTTTATTAAAAAGAATAACGTTAACCGCTTGCGCATTTATGGTCACAGTATGGGCGGCATGATTGCCATTGCACTGGCTGCGTACCTTAAAGATGAAGTTGGTCTGCTTGAGGCGGTTATACTCGATTGTACGCCGGCGAGTGCCCTTGACTTAAGGGGTAAAAAGCGAATGGGGACGCGACTGCTTCATGTCGCCGATGGGTTGGGGTTGCCG
>DATHGD010000080.1:0-4811 GCA_035317765.1 Saccharimonadales bacterium (SeqCode)
GGGGTTAAATGATGGTACACTAGTGAGCGGTGACCACCGTAATCGTCTGCTTAGTTCGCTAGGCCGGCATCCGTACCGCTACGGTATTCCAACCGGCAGCGCCGGAATAGTGCACGATAAAGTCGGCTTTTTGTGGGACTACGTTCACGATACGGCCATTGTCCAGCACCCTCGCGGCACTTACCTTATGACTATTATGACAAAAGGCCAAAGTTATGGAGCAATTGCTTCTGTAACGCGCCAAATAGAAAGAATTATGTATCCATGACAAAACAACGCCTTGATATTGAGCTTGCCAAACGCGGCATGACCGCCAGCCGCTCGCAGTCGGAAAGTTGGGTGCGCCTTGGCAAGGTAACCGTTGATGGCAAGATTATTACGAAACCCGGCCATTTTGTGCGTGAAGATGCGGTGTTGGCACTTACCGCCAAAGAGCAATACGTGAGCCGGGCCGGACTAAAGCTAGCCAGTGTTGCCGAGTTGCTTCATCTTGATTTTAGAGATAAAACAGTACTCGATGTCGGCAGCAGTACCGGCGGATTTACCGATTATGCGCTTCGAAACGGGGCAAAAAAAGTGTTCGCTGTCGATGTCGGCACCGAGCAGCTTCACCCGAACCTTCGCGGCAACCCGGCTATTGAGCTGCACGAAAAAACCGATATCCGCAATTTTTATTTGCCTGGCGAAAAGCCAGATATTATTGTCATTGACGTATCGTTTATTAGTTTGCGTGAAATTTTGCCGCATCTTGCTAAAAATCTTAGCGGTAGCAACACGCAAATTGCTGCTATGTTAAAACCTCAGTTCGAGGCTGGCAGGGAACAGACAAACAAAGGTATTATTAAAAATGATGCCGTGCGCCGCCAGATACTTCGCGATTTTGAAGCGTGGGCAAAGCAATATTTTGTCGTTAAAGACAAACGCGATAGCGATGTGCATGGGGCAAAGGGCAACCAGGAGCGATTCTACCTACTTAAGCCGCTGAGTTAGACGTTAAATCGAAACTCAACCACATCACCAGGTTGCATAACGTAGTCTTTGCCCTCGGTGCGCATTTTACCGGCCGAACGTGCAGCGGTTTCAGAACCTGCTTCAATTAAGTCGTCAAAATTAACTACCTGGGCGGCAATAAAACCACGTTCAAAATCGGTATGAATAACGCCGGCGGCTTGCGGTGCAGTGGCACCCTTTTTAATGGTCCAGGCGCGTACTTCTTGTGGTCCGGCGGTTAGGTAGCTTTGCAACCCCAGCGTGTCGTAGGCGGCATCGATCATTTGCTTTAGGCCAGTGTCGGAAACACCATAGCTTTCAAGGAGTTCTTCGGCATCGGAAATATTAAGGCCCTTTAGTTCTTCTTCTAGCTTGGCGCATACAAACACAGCTTGGTTTGGCGCGACAAGGTTTCGAAGCTCGGCTTTTTTAATATCATTGCTTAATGTTTCTTCATCGACATTGAACGCATAAATAATTGGTTTTGCGGTTAAAAGGTGCATATCTTTAATGTATTCTTCTTTAAGTGAGTCAAGGGAGGTGAGCGTCTTACCACCTTCAAGCGTGTATTTTAGCATTTCAAGATATTCAATGGCGGGGCGAAGCACTGGTTTTGCCTTAGCCTCTTTGACGAGCTTTGGCAAACGGTTTTCAATGCTTTGCAAATCGGCAAGGATTAACTCGGTGTTAATAATTTCAATGTCGTCACCCGGATGAACACGATCGGCCACATGAACAATATCGTTGTTCTCGAAGGCACGGACAATATGAATAACTGCGTCACATTCTCGAATATTGGAAAGGAATTTATTGCCGAGGCCTTCGCCCTTGCTGGCGCCAGCCACAAGACCCGCAATATCAACAAAGGTGACGGTAGCAGGCAGTACCTTTTTACTATGATACAGATCGGCCAGTTTTTGCAGCCGATCATCGGGTACCAAAACAATGCCGGTGTTCGGCTCAATCGTTGCAAACGGGTAATTCGCAGCAAGGATGTCGTTGTTGGTGAGGGCGTTGAATAAGGTGGACTTACCAACGTTTGGAAGGCCAACGATACCTATTGATAGAGTCATAACCAACCTGTCCTGTTGCTAGAAGTGGAATGTGTCCCCATATTGTGATTTCTTCCTTTGTGGCAATAATTTTAGTAACTAACTTCTGGATGATCTGCTTTTTATTTGCAAAATCCAGGCTTTCCACTAATTTTACCACGCCGTCAATCAATTTTTCCAGGGGTATAGTGGGCTTATTCGCCAATTCGTCTTCAACGGCAGCGATTTCTGATAGTATGTTCGCTCGCTTCTCATTTAAGGTGTACATATTATCTTGATAAACGCGCAGGGGCATTACATCATCACCTTCGCCGTATGCCATCGCATATCGCTGCTCTTTCTCTTCTAGGGACTTGAGAGCCGCCTTAAGTGCTTGAAGCTGGTCTTTGAGTGGAGAGGCCTCCTTTTGCCAGCGTTCGGCCTGCTGGACAAGTAGGTTGGGCTGCATGAGTAGTTCTTGTACGTTACGCCACACAAGAGCATCAAAGACTGGTACATTAAGGCCTGCCTTCGTGCAGGTGCGTGGTAGGGGATATTTATTTAATCGATCTGTGCAACGGTAATAGGCATTACCTTGACCGACGGGATCTCCAGTACGAGCTTTGCCACATGAGCACTGAATTAGACCGCTAACGAGATATTCATTCTTGCTGTTGTTCCTCTTATTGGCTTTTTTATTGCTGACTCGCGCAAAAAATTCGAATCCTATAACCAGCTGAAGAATGGGTCACTAGAGTCAAAAGGAACTCTTTATTTGTTCTTCAGTAAGTCGATTGATGCCAGCCTGACAGACGGTATCAAATGGGAGGTAAAAATGCACGATAGGGTTCAGATAATCGCTAATTCGTGCCTTACTGAAGATGACTTGATCACACTAATTATTGCGGATATTGATCATATCCTTGAATAGGCTGCATCCGATAACTCTTTGATAATAGAGGTTATGCTCTGCTGAAGCTGGTTAAAATAGTTATTCAACGCTTGGCAAGACTGGTTTTTAATGAAACTGTATGGTGGTTTGAGTACCTACGCTTGCCACGATTAGTCGGGGGCAATTTTTCTACGTGATTTTATGTAATTGCATGGACAAAGACACAATAATATGCTAATGTTTATTTAACACATAATAAAATAAAAAGAAGACCCAACAATGCCTACACTTACAGAAGTCGTACCTCATTCCAACAATCATGGTGACCAACTCGTCGAATACGCCCAAAGCAAAGAGGAGTTGGTTGATCCAGCGCTTCGTCGTGATTATTTCGAACATATAAACGCTAGCGACTTTATTGGGATGACTCAAGAAATCGCGTCCATTGTACGAACTGGTGACAGTGAACACCGACAGCACTTCGACGGTGACGCAGTCAAACTGATGGGTCACGAAGTGCCCGATCACCGAGATAAAGAGGACTTGCTTCGTGAAACATGGGAGACGGCTCAGAGTTTTTTGAAAGATCGTAACCTTTCCGATGAAGATGCACTTGAGTACGCGGCACTTACAACAGCGGGTGGCATACTTTTAGCACATCCATTTGCCGATGGTAACGGCCGAACAAGTCGTTATCTTTCGTATGTCATTGCAAAGGGAGGTCAAAACCCTGAAGTGCTAGCCAACATGACACCCTCAGGGTCAACCGAATGGCAGGTAGCGCCAGGGCGCGGTATTATGTTACCGAAGCCACGTGAATATAAACAAGAACAGCCAAGTGAAATTGAATGGGAAATGCAATTTGCTGGAGAGTCTGAAGATGCCCTAGGCGGAGTGATAGCGGATAGTATTTATCAGGATGGCGTTATTCGTGAATTTATTGAATCTGCCGATGAATCGACACGTAGCCTTATTGAAACTTGTGCGACGCGTGACGGAGAAGGTCGTATGACGTCGCTTGATGGTGATAAATTGCTTGAAGTATTGGTAAACGATTCAGAACGAGGTTTGGCAAATGCCTATAAGCTCATGTCTTTAAAGAGGGAATTCCAAATGGATTACGTTCGTCGTTACTTGGCGGCTATGCGTGATGACAGTCTTCATGATAAGGTAGCACTTAAAAAATATGATTTAACAGATCCTTCTGAGCGAGCTGCTCGGACACCTAATGACGTAGAAAAGTTTCAGGCTATAAGCAAAGTCGTTGGTAGTCGGGCTATTCAGGGGCGTATGCGATTCCGCGATCAGGCGGTTGCTGAACATCGTGGCTATTCAGATCTTCATCGTCTTGATAGGTAACAGTGATTCCGCAAGACGATGATAAGCTCCTTCGACATATTTCGACGCACTTGTCCGAGTAACCACGTCCACCACGATCAGTCGGCGGCATAGCAAGTTTTAGCTCAAAAGGCAGTTGGGCTACAAACTCACTATGCCGATTTGAAGGGATGTCATAGAAAAAGTATAACAGATTACGCCTGCTTTTATGGCGAGGCTACCTCTCCAGTGAATTAAAATGTCAGCCACACCCACAGAAGTAAAAATCATTTACTGCTCTGGGTGTGAGACAGGACAGGTGCCGGTCGTCACACGATGTGCGGGTGGCTGTTGTGTGCCGTTATCTGCGGTTCAGGCGCCCCACCAGTACAACCAGTAGGGTGATGAAGCCGAGTACGGCTCCGGCCAGTGCGACATAGCAGCCGAGCGTTCCCACCCAGTGGTAGGGGTCGACGGTCGTCGGGGTGGGGATGCCATTGGCACCCGTCACCACCTGCTGCTTCGGCCCCAGCCACATAGCTCTGGCGAAGTAGACGGCGAGGCCCGAGACGATCATGAGC
>DATHGD010000081.1:0-4386 GCA_035317765.1 Saccharimonadales bacterium (SeqCode)
ATAACTTTATCGGCGGCGCGTACATGGCGCTCATGGACCCGTACGGCCTGACGCTATTTCCAGTTGAAATATGGGGGATTGTTCTTGGCGTAACAAGCACCGGGTTTATTTTGGGCGGCCTTATCATTGCTAAAAAAGGCCTTGGCAAAAACCCGTTGCGAACATTGTTACTCGTCAACGTTTGCATTGCTATTCTTGGAATGGTATTTGCTATACGCGAGTTTTGGTTACTTTACGCAGTAGGTATTTTTCTGTTTATGCTACTCATGCCCGCCGCTGAAGCTGCCGAGCAAACTGTTATTCAGCGCGTGGTGCCGTTTAAGCGCCAAGGGCGTGTATTTGGCTTTGCCCAAAGCATCGAGGCCGCCGCCACCCCAATAACCGCCTTTTTAATCGGGCCAATCGCACAGTTTTGGCTTATTCCTTACATGAACGGCAGCGAAGGCAAGCAACAACTTGGCTGGCTTTTGGGTAGCGGGCAAGCACGAGGTATTGCCTTGGTATTTCTCGTAACCGGCCTCATAACACTTATTGCTGCGTTATTTGCCTTTAAGACCAAGGCGTACAAACACCTGACCTTATTTTATAAAAATTCTTAATTAGCTGCCCGCACAGTTAACTTGTTGGCTCAGTCTGCTTCCATAGCAGCTCAAAAAGCTGCCGTTGCACACGCGCAATATCGGGGTTATGTATTTCAATACCAAAAATACGACCGTCATTCCAGCTATAATGCAGCACCGTATCATCGTAGGTTACCGTAGAGTGAGCAATAGGGAAGACGTGCTCGGGCACGCAATGCGATTGCCAATGGTTTAAGTGCTCATCGGCATACCCGGAAGGTAATTGTTGCAGCGTGGTCGAAAAACGATCGCCCACAACGCCCCTAAACGTAATATTCCGTTCGTTACATTGCCGCACCCAGCGCTCAAAAAAGGCCAGATCAACATCGTCCTGCATCATATTATAAAGAATGCCGAGGTTTTCACTTTTTCCTTTAGTTTGGCCCCATAGCATTTGCTTGAGCCCATCGATACCTTCGTAAAATTGCACCCGCGTTGTTGCCGAGTGCAGCGCCGTTTCATCCAAACGGGTAGACAGCAGCGTAAAGTCACGCTGCAGGTCTTTTAGTTCTTGTTCTTTTTTAAGAATAAGCAACTGAATATTGGCAATCGGTGCGGCCCGAAGAATATTACGCTTGTACCGTACTTCAACCTCTATAAGACCCGAGGCCTTTAGCTCATCGAGCAGCCGGTATATCTGCACTCGCTCTACTTTCGAATGCCGGGCCAGTTCCGACATGGTTTGCGGCCCATGTTTTCGAAGTGCTATGTACATATCGGCTATTTCAGGCCGCAAATGAAGTTTTGCAAAATAAGCGCGCAGAGCCGAAGCATGCTGTTCCATATCTTTAGTATAACAATAGTTGTACATTTTTAGTACAACAATTATGGAAATATGTTCTTTTCATCTATTATACGCAATATAAAGGTGTAATAAAAGAGAACAGCACAATGCTTGAACGACACATTAATGCACGCACAGCCGATGAGATCGTTGCAAAAAAATACGATACCGACTACACATCCGAACTTAGTTCTGGCCAAGTTATCAATAAAATGGCCGGCCTCGCCGTAGCTGGTCAAAAACGAATGACCGAGCGCCATGGGAGCGTACTGCCCAACTCACGGCCTGGGCGGATTGCGCATCTGGGCTATAACAACGGCGACCATACCAGAATCTTCGCCCATCGTTCAAATGTACTGGGCCGGTCAATGGGGCATAGTGCACTTCAAATCGCAACTCATGAAGTGGTTGCCGCGTGGCATGATATGGACCAGACATCGGTTATAAAGGGAGCACCGCGCATGGGGCTCGATGAAAAATCAAGTGCCGAAATGCTGATAGATGAAATGCGTAAAAAGCATATTCCCAAGGAAATTGCCGATCTGGCTGCCTATGGCATCCTGGGAACATGGCCCGTCATGAATAAGGCCGGTGTTCTTGTGGGTCAATGGGCCTCTGTTCTGGATGATTACCCTTCAAAAGAAGCAGAGATGGAAGCCCTTGTGGCGGGAACCTGCGACCTTGGCGACCTTTACTCATCAAGAAGCCCCTTCGACTCAAGCAATCTATATCGCCAAAGGGAAGGATACACACCAGATCAAGTACCTAGGCCAGACAACTACATAAAACATTTAACCGGCCAGGTAGGTTTTCTTGAAAATCATAAATACCCCATAGCCCAGGCGGAAGAATCATTTAAACGCCTTCAGCCCGAGGTAGCTTCTTACGCCGAGAAAAAGCTTGAGCGCGTTAAAAAGCGCCTAAAGGGCGGAGTCGACAAACAGGAATGGGCAGGGATATGGAAAGGCGTTATTAGCACCGACTTAAGCTTTATGCGTGATCCAAAGAAAAATCCGCCACTCGACTTTTAAAAATCGCTTCATTTGCTACGCTCAACGCTCGAGCGTACAATACATACATGAATATACTACGTCGTCTTGGCCTTAGTCTCGCAGCGTTACTTTTTTCACTGAGCATACCGGTATTGGCTTTGCTTGTGAGTATTTACTTCACCATAGACCAACCCCAGACAATCAAGCAGACTATTGCTGCCAGCGGTATTTACAATGTTGTCACACAAGACATTCTTGCCCAGCAGGCGGACCCCACCTTATCGATTCCGATGAATGATCCCGGCGTGCAACATGCGTTCGAACAGGCGCTGCCACCAACGTTTTTGCAAAATTCTTCCGAACAGGTGATTGATGGCATGTATGCCTGGGTTCACGGTACCGCGCTTAGCCCCGCTTTCTCTATAAATCTTGCCCCGGTAAAACGCACATTCGCCGACAATATTGCTACCTACGTACAACAAAAACTCGATACTCTGCCGACATGTACCCAGCAAATCGTCCTGCCTGCTTCTTTGGACGGAGTATTGGCCCTTACCTGTATGCCGCGCGGAGCTTCATCGGCAACCATTTCTGGTGCTACGCGCCAGGAAATAATAAACAGCAAGTTACTGGCCGAAAACAATACTATCGATGGCACAAGCTTGAAAGATGAGCAGGGGAGGCCCATTGCCGACCGGCTGTCTTTTATTCCTCAGATGCACCAATACTACCTAGCTTCTTTGTATGTTCTGCCTGTGCTTATTTTACTTTGCGGCGCAGCTATTATTTACTGGAGCACCTCAAAAAGAGCAGGGGTAAAACGTATTGCCTGGCTGCTTATTACCACCGGTATTACCAGCATGATACTTGCCGCACTGCAAGTATGGCTGCTCCATGCTGGCGTTGGACTGCTTGGTACCCCCATTTCCGGCCCACCGGCCCTGCAGGATAAAGTGTTATTTATTCTTGATGCGCTTGCCACACTGGTGCGTACCTGGTGGTTTAGTTTTGGCGCCGGCTACCTACTTGCAGGTATTGTTATACTGATTATTCTACGGCTCAACCGCCCCAAGCCAACACTCACCATGGGTGGTGATCATAAGAGTAATGATGTGCCGATTGACTCTATACCAATCAATAAATAAATGATATAGTATGTTCCAGGTAGACCAACTACGGAAGAGGCAATCTGATGTCTGTTATCCCGCAGGAGCACATGAAAGCCCTCGAGCGGGCCTGCGAAATGGCACGTTCAGGCGAACGTGACGTGAACATTCTTGTCGAGGAAGGTGACATCCGCATCGATGTGGATTCAGAGGGCTTCGTAGAGGTCGTTTTGATCTCTCAAGAGATGAAAGAGCTCTTCGACACCTTCAGGGCCGCGTGCACCGTGCGTGCGAAGACGAGGTCGGTGGGCGCAGGTGTACCAGTCTTCAGCCCGTGGAGCATCACCTTCATCCCGGCGTAGCAAAACCCGTACCCGTTTGCCGTGAGGTAACGACTGGCGCATTGCATGCCAGTCGTTACCTCATTTTTACTCTGCGTCCAAATAGACGTAATTCTATATCCTAATCTTGACTTTATTTAAATTTTATGGTATTATGTTAGCTATAGTGAGTAATCAAACACGCAGTAGCACCTCGGGAGTACGCGTTCCTGATCGTCAGGTTTCTTCAACCCAGCCCCGTTATATTCCGCCCACACGAAGCTTGCGTGCCGAGGAGCGCCAACCCAAAGAAACAGAACTCATCGCCGAGGCTACTATAGATGACCGCTCCATACATGCCTTAACAACCATGCTCCTTCTGGAGCCACCTGTCATACCACTACTTCTTCCGGCCAAAACCACGGCCGCTTTTGCTGAGCCCAAGCAACTGGCGCTTTTGCTTCCGGCTCACAACGAAGAGCTTATTATTGCCGCTACCATTCGTTCAGCCATTGCCGCAGGGCAGGCGATAGAGGACATTTACGTGGTAAACGACAACTCATC
>DATHGD010000082.1:0-5157 GCA_035317765.1 Saccharimonadales bacterium (SeqCode)
CAGCCCAAAGCAACATGGTGAACTAATGAACTTGGCAAAACTGCAAACGCATCTGGGCCCTGAATATATGGCACGGGTCGACAAAAGCCATCGCCAAGACCCTCGCTACGAAAAGCGACATCGAGGATGGCAGCCACGGCATAAACGTAGATTTGAGAGGTAATAGAATAATGATAAAGTTGATTATTTTTGACTGGGACGATGTTTTTACATTGGGATCTACAAAAGGATACTACAAATGTTATCACGAAGCACTTGCGGGTGTGGGTGTACAGCTGGAGCCAGAAGAGGAAAATAAGCGAATTCGAGCAAAATGGGGTTCGGGACACGCTGCGCAGCTACAAGATTTATTACGTGAACATCCTCAACTTGTAGAGAAAGCCATCGCACTTTACGAAGAACATTTCTTCGGCAATACGTTTGTTGACTGTCTAGAGGTAGTACCCGGAAGCCAGCAACTGGTGGCAAATCTATCAAAGTCGTATACCCTTGCCGTTGCAACGGGCGGTCATCCTAGGGTATTAAAAGATCGCTTACTTTCTAAATTCAATTTCCCTGATGTATTTGCTCAGATTCTAACTATTTATGACATTGACGACATTGCGCATGCCAAACCACATCCGCATATGGTGCAAGCAATACTTAAAACACAGAATATTCTGCCCTCGGAAGCGATAGTGGTAGGGGACGCCGAAAATGACGTATTGATGGCGAGAGCTGCGGGGGTTGAACCCGTTGTTGTGCTTACGGGACATCTGAATCGCCAACAAGCGGAAGTGTTGGGAGTAAAACACATTATTGATGACGTAACCCAGCTAGAGAGTGTTATTAGTAAAATATAATAAAAAAAGACCTCATTAAGAAGTCTGGGTAGTATGAATGTAATAAGGCCACCAGATCTCCTGTAAAAGCGAGAGCTGGTGGCCGAGAGATATTGCTATCTCTTCTTGTTTTCTCCGTTGGCGGTCTTGCCACCGGCGTATGGAATCACGGGTCGACCCAAGTCTGGGTCCATGTACGCACCTGTCGGCAGACCTTTCAGCGGGTTGGACTTCTTCCGTCCCCGAAGCCTTTTCTGACGGGCGGTCACGGGCGTTGGCGTGCGGTGCCTGTACAAGTCGATGTTGTCGTAGGCTCCGCCATTGCCTGTCGTTGAATTGGACATTGCTGACTACCTTTGAGCAACGAATGTGACAAGTGTTATTGTATAACATTAGTTAATATATTGCAATAGTATATGCTTATTTTTGCTCAAACAAGGAGAGATACATATGATTAACCATACTCTATCGTTCTCATTGACAGCTCAATAGTTATGAATTAGTCTAAATTCAGGATGAAGTTGCAGCAACAAATCAAAAGCTATTCGTTTACCCACCAAACCTTTGGGCGGTATTTGCTGTAATACAGCGACAATTTCATAGATTAACCGCCCGAAAAGGCGGTTTTTTAATTTAATAAGAAAATAATAAAGGAGCAAAATAATGAATCACAACCTAAACGACTTACGAACAAGCATCGACACAATCGATAGTGCTATTTTATTACTACTATCTGAACGATTTCGTGTGACCCAAAAAGTAGGTGAATACAAGCGGGATAACAATCTGCCATCTGTTGATAAAACAAGAGAAGAAGCGCAGTTTAGTAAGTTGAAGCAGTGCGTACAGGGGATGGATCTAGACGCTCGTTTTGTTGAAAAAATGTGGCGGCTTATTATTGATACGGTTGTTGAAAATCACAAGGCGCTGAAAAATAGCAAATGAGAGTGGATTAATAAAGATTTTGCTATACTTCTAACTATGAACGCAACTTCACCTGTTATATTTGCCGATGGAACCGAATTTTACACGGCACTCGCCTCAATATACAAAACTCATCCTCGAGGCTTATTTATTCTTGCCCCATCTGGTACCGGCAAGACATACTTTGTTACTGCGCAACGTGAAAAACATTGGATCGATGGTGATTACCTATGGCCAGCTACAAACGCCGATCTCAATACCGATGAATGGAATAACGATCAAGAGAGCGTGGAAGAAATTAACCGGCGCAGTGATGTCATTACGGCGCAGGTAAAGAAGTTGGGCTTTTGGGTCGTAGGGTCATCAAACGATTCTTTAAAACCGGATGCCATTGTTATTCCACCGTGGCGAACACACCGAGAGTACATACGAAAACGGGAAGGTAAAGAATATGACGGCGGTGCAAAGTCTGAAGATTTCAAGGCTGTGCTGGCACATCGCAAAATTATTAAAAAATGGCAGAAAAAAGGTGTACCGTGTTTTAATTCGATAGAAGAAGCCGCCGATTTTTTAGCCCGTGGTATAAAAGTATGATAGAAATTCCAAAAAACGAAAAGGAACAACGGCTTGCCGAGTTTGATATGGCTATTGTCGAACCGCTGCTTGAAGAATCTCAGGGAGCATTTTTGCCATCAAAAAAGAACCCGGACGAAACCCTCTATGATACATTATCTTATTTCCGGTCCGACCCAGAATTTCACATATTGGGCCTGCAGGAAAACAACGTTCCGGCATCGTATATTATGGCCATAAGCGATAAAAAACGGCCAAATTCATTAGCAATTGGCCCAATGTATGTTGGTGAAGAACATCGAGGAAGAGGACTTGGCAAAAAACAAGTCGAAGCTTTTATAGAATATGCGAAAGCGAAAAAGTGTACAACGGTTTTTACAAAAACATGGGGCAATAACGAGGCTTCACAAGCAATTTTTAATGCACTGGGATTTGAAGTCGAGTCAATAAAAGAAGATGATCGGGCAGACGGTGACTCAACGGTTAATTACCTGCTGCAGCTATGATAGCTTTTGTAAAAAAATCTCGGCAAGCATACACCGAACACTGCCGCCGCCAACAAGTTCGATTGTGGGAATAGCAAGTGGAATAAGTGTTTTGTCGAGTGACAATATTTCGCGTTGCTCGAGCGTGAAAGCATCGTAGGCGGTTTGCGAAAGAGCAAGAAATCGCTCACCCTGCGGATTGTGAAGTTCAAGCACATTGCCGCAAAAAGAGTTCATTTGGCGATAGGTAATGTCAACAATAGTGAGGCCTGCGTTTTCCAGCGATGTTCGCAGCTGATCTTTTTCTTTTTCGTCCCGGACTGCTTCAAGGCAAACTACGGCCGTACTTGATTGAACCCCCATCATTACGTTTGTGTGGTATATCGGTATGTCCGCCTCATCAACGGCATGAAAAACAATTGGTTCATACTGAAGCCTACCGGCATGCATAGTAAAAAGCGCCGCGTTGCAACGGATTGATAAACAGCCATAGGCAGTTTTTGTTTGGTGGTTGAAAATCATGACGCCAGTACTTTCAAGGTAGCGATGCTGGTTTTCGTAGTCACTGAGATTGGTGATTTTATTAACGACAAAGCGATTTTTTAGTATGTTAAGCGCCAAGTCGGTTCGTTCTATTCGGCGGCTTTGGGTCGCCATAGGATAAAGAAAAATATGCCCGTCCGGCCACATACTCAGCCAGTTATTAGGAAAAACGGCATTAGGCTTTTGGGGAACGGGAGAATCTTCTACGACAACGACATCAATGTCATAAGCTGTAAGTGTAGTGACCATTTTTTCAAACTCGTCATTTGCACGTACTAGCGTGGTATTGTCGCTTACGACAGGTTCGTTTTGAAAGGCATTCGACTTAGCCGTCTCAACATCAAAACCAAAACTAGTGGGACGAACCATTAATACGGACTGACTCGATTGGGGGTAGAGCATTTCTTTCCTCTGTTTCTCGGAAAACGGTAATAGTGTCGTTATTATACACGATGACAATAAATTGATAGTATAGATAGTACCTATGAAATTTGCCACATACCGAATATTTATCAGAACGCTTATTATTGTCGCCGCCATCATTGGCATTAAATATATTTTTCATTACCTGGATATTGAAATAATTGTCCTGGGGTCGCTTCATAGCAGTGCGATATCGAGCGTGGTCTTTGTGATCGGGTTTATTTTATCGTCAACAATTTCAGACTACAAGGAAGCCGAGCGGATTCCGGCAGAAATTGCCGCAGCAATTGAAGACATGTACGAAGATACTGTCTCGATTCATGCTAATTATCCTAAGTTCGACCTTACGGAATATCAGAAACAGTTACAAAAAGTAGCAAAATCATTTGCGGGTGATCTTCGGAACAGTAAAAGTGACAAGGCAAAAACCCAGCTATATAAGCTAAGCCAGCTGCATGCCGCTATGGAAAAAAGCGGAGTTCCAGCGAACTTTATTGTTAAGCTAAAGCAACAGCAAGCCTTGCTTGTGCGTCACCTGTTTCGGGTAAATTATATTCAGCGTATTACATTCATTCCATCGGCAACAATACTGGCATGGTCGATAGTAATACTAACGATAGCCCTCCTTTTATTTACTGAAGTTGAACCGTTTTTCGGTGGTGTCGTGCTAACGGGTGTCGTTTCGTTTATTTTAGTATACGTACTGCTCCTTATCCGGGTTATTCGAACACCGTTTCATGACGAAGGAAAAACTCGTGATGATGTGAGTCTATTCTTGATTGATCGTACAATCGATCACTTGGCTGGCAAACGTAAATAACTGTGGCCGGGTATGGCTGCAACGTACTAGGTGTATAAGTATGAGAAAATAGGGTGTGGAGGTGTATATTGAAATTGCTTGAGACCATAAAAAATAATAGTTTTCTAAAACATAACGCCATCTTTTTCTTTGGCTCGGTCGCCGTTGGTATTTTAAATTACGCGTACTATCCCATACTTGGCCGCCTAATGGAACCGGCTAGCTTTGGTGAAATACAGGTACTGGTATCGCTCTTTTTGCAGTTTACGATTTTTTTGAATGTTCTTAGTTTAGTGACCGTTGCAATTACGGTAAATTATATCGATAAGGTCAAAGCAGACCGCATGATCTTCGAACTTGAAAAACTAGCGGCATACTTGGCGTTAGGACTTTTGGCGCTCAGTATTATAGGCGGAGAGTTTCTGCGGCAACAGCTTCGTTTTGAGTCAATGCTTCCATTCGTTGCGCTGACGCTTGCTATGCTTGTAAGTATTCCGCTGACATTTCGCAGCGCCTATGCCCGGGGGCAAAAACGGTTCGGTATCGCCTCGATGTCACAGCTTATTGGGGCTGGCGTAAAAATTATTTT
>DATHGD010000083.1:0-6909 GCA_035317765.1 Saccharimonadales bacterium (SeqCode)
GCAGTTTCGCCTCCGACTTTTGAACACGCTTTACCGGAATACCTGTCATGCTGGCGATTGCATGCGCCACATCGTCATCAGTCAGTTTAATTGGTGTTTTCTTTTCGTAGTCCGACCGCGTTTCTTCCAGTTTGGAAGAAATCTGGCTGATACGCGTTTTATACAGTGCAGCACGTTCGTAATCTTCGTTGGCAACCGCTTCTTCCATTTTTTCGTTAAGATTTTTGAGCTGCCGGGTAAAGTCGCGTAGCTTGCTTGGCTTACGGCCCGTTTTTACGCGTACCAGCGCTGCGGCTTCGTCAATAACATCTATAGCTTTGTCGGGCATAAAACGCTCGCTTACGTAGCGGTCAGCCATATAGACGGCGTCTTCAAGCACTTCATCGCTCATAGCCACGCCATGATGTTTTTCGTAGTAGCTTTTCAGGCCCTTTACGATCGCGATCGTGTCTTTAATGTTTGGTTCGGGCACTACAATAGTCTGGAAACGTCGCTCTAGTGCACTGTCTTTTTCAATGTGTTTTCGGTATTCATCGAGCGTTGTTGCTCCAATCATATGCAGCTCGCCGCGGGCAAGGGCTGGTTTTAGCATGTTGGCCGCATCGAGTGCGCCCTCGGCTGCTCCGGCGCCCACCAGCAAATGAAGTTCATCAATAAAAATTATGATGTTTTTCTGCTCTTTCAGTTCATCAACCACTTTTTTTAGCCGCTCTTCAAATTCACCGCGGTATTTTGTACCGGCAATCATGGCCGCAAGGTCAAGTTGAATCACACGTTTATCCAGCAGATGGTCGGGCACATCTTCGTGGGCAATACGCTGCGCCAGACCTTCAACAATTGCCGTTTTACCAACGCCTGGCTCACCAATAAGAACCGGATTATTTTTTGTGCGGCGACTCAAAATTGTTACCATACGCGCTTCTTGTTCTTCGCGGCCAATCACCGGGTCGAGCTCGCCTAGTTTAGCTTTGGCAGTCAGATCGGTACCAAACGTCTCAAGCGCACCGCTACGAGTACTCCGCTTTTTCGTCTTGGAGGATTGACCTTCTTCCGCCTCATGAAATGCATTACTTTGACGGTCAAAAAACTCTTCAAGCTCGCCGACCAGCTCACTGATATTGACGCTCATATCACGAAGAAGCACCGTGGCACGCGCATTTTTTTGCGAAAGAATACTGTAGAGAATATGCTCGGTACCCAAGTAGTCCTGATGAAATTCCTGTGCAATTTCCCAGCTCATCTTAAGGGTAAGTTTTGCCGTTTCCGACAGGCCTTTTGCGCCGGTACTCACTACAAGCGTTCGCGGCGTCAGGTTAAGCGCAAGCTCTGCCCTATCGAGCGTAATACCTGCATCGGCAAGTACTTTCGCGCCCACAGAAGAACCCTGGGCAAGCACGCCAAGTAATAAATGTTCAGTTCCAATATAGGCGCTGCCGTACCCACGCGCAATCGCATCAGCGTGCTGCAAACTCGTGCGCGCATTGTCGGTTAAGTGCGATACAAACTCGGCGAAATCATCTGCCATAACTCTATTATCAATCCTCCATGTAGTCAGCGCAAGTATTTTGTTAGGGGTTCGCGCATTACTATATTTAGTATACAAAAAAGTTAGCACTCACGTCAAGAGAGTGCTAACTTTATTTTTACCGTACGTTTATTTTTCTTCGGTAGACTCTTCAACGGCGTCAAGAAGGCTGTCTTCGATGTTCTTGCGCGGCTTTTGCTCGGCAGGCTTTTCGGCTGCTTGAGCTGTTTCGATATCTATTTCGTAGCCGGTAAGACGGCTTGCAAGGCGAACGTTTTGTCCACCGCGACCAATAGCAATTGACTGCTGGTCTTCGTTAACAAATACCTTGGCACGCTTGGCAGCTTCATCAATTTCAACCTTTGCTACTTCAGCTGGGCTAAGGGCATTACGAATAAACTGGTCAGACTTTTCATCGAACGTAATGATGTCGATCTTTTCTTGGTCGCCAATTTCGTTCATAACCGCCTGAACGCGTGTACCGTGGCCACCAACAAAGGTTCCTACCGGGTCAACACCTGGCATGGTGCTGCTTACGGCCAGTTTAGTACGGCGACCAGCTTCACGAGCAATGGCTTTAATTTCAACCGCACCAGTTTCCATTTCAGGTACTTCCTGGCGGAAAAGGTATTCAATAAACGCTTCGTTGCCGCGGCTTAAAATAAGCTGTGGGCCGCGGTTGTCGCGCTCGATGTCTTTGATAAATACTTTGATACGTGAACCAACGTTATAAAACTCACCCTGAATCTGTTCGCTTTGTGGAATAATGCCAGTGGCTTTTCCAAGTTCAACCCGGATAACCCGTGGTTCAACCCGCTGCACGGTACCGGTAACAATCGTACCGATTTTGTCTTCGTACTCTTCAAGTACCACTTCGCGCTCGGCTTCACGAAGACGCTGCAGTACTACTTGTTTGGCAGTTTGTGCAGCTACGCGACCAAAGCTGATTACTTCGTGCTTTTCCTCAACAATGTCACCAATAGCAGCGTCACTTTTAAGCTTCTTAGCTTCTTCAAGATCAATTTCAACGGCATCGCTGCCAACTTCTTCAACTACTTCGCGGGCAACATATACATTAGCCGTTCCATCGTTAACGTTCAGTTCGGCGCGAACTTCCTGGTCGCGCTCGCCGTTATCCCGGCGCCACGCAGCGGCAATTGCTTGCTCAATAATGGCAAGAATCGTCTCCTCGGGAAGGTTTTTTTCCTCGGCGATAGTGCGAACCGCAAGGGCTAGCTGCTTGATGTTAATTTCTTCCATAATTTCAGTTCCTTTCTTTTAGCCTTCTCCGGGCTTTTTATCAAAAAATCCGACCTGCCGGCCGGAATGTACTGTCTGTAGTATAAAGCGCTCACAATATATTTGCAAGTGTAGATTCGCTACCCCTACTCTCGAACTCGAGAGTAGGGGTAGCGCCCAAAGGGGTAGACCATCAGTGTACTAGGCCGCTCAGCGTCCCAACCTCACCTGAACGGCGACCCAGGCGTCCGTCTCGCGAACAGGCGTGACGGGAAGTTCTGTGGTCACCTCGTGAACGCCGCGGGCCACACGACGCGGAACTGCCTTTGACGGGTTGGACTTCTTGCGAAGAGGAAAGAGTGACATTTGAGCACCAAATCTCTCATTCTGGACTGCTTTAAAGCAGTCAGCGAACAGGTCTTTATTCGTTATACGCCTAACATGTGTAAATTGCAATACCTTTTGCTAGAAATTAAAACCTGCCGGCGTTCCTTCCAGAAAAACTGGGGAACGCCGGCAGACGGCTACGGACGGCAGGCAGCCTTATACTCAGCAGAATTCAGCTGGCAGTCTCCCACCATTGCCATGATCGCATCCATCTCATCTTGAGTTGGCATGCAACCCGGCTGGGAGTCGGCGCACTCCAGAAGGCGAAGATACTGAACCAGCTCCGGAGGCAGCGTTGCCTCATACATGCGTTTGATGTCCTCGGCCGTCACATTGATGGCCCACACCACGAAGACGCATTTGACGCGCTGCCCCACGGAAGTGCGGCCCAGCATGGCAACGAATCGCTGCCACAAACGCCGAAGGGGCTTGGGTAAAGCAGTCTTCACTGTCATTACTCCTCCAACTTGTCGTTATACCGTCCTTTCATTGTATCATAATAATGGCTTAATGTCAATGTCATCTATTTATTTAACAGAGACAAACGAATTATCTTTTACGTAAAATCGCCATAGCACATCTTTTGCCTGGCTTATACCTACGCGCCGCGTGGTAACAATAGCTTCTGACGATAATTGCGGAGCTAGAACAAGGCGCAGAGGCGCCTCGCGAAGATTATGCCCATTTAGTTGCTTATTAATGCCGAGCGCCTGACATAACTTTGCCGGACCGTTTGTCAGTTCTATACCCGACTTGCCGCCTCGCCGTCTTTCAAGCAGTCCTTCATTACCAAGCGGCTCAACCGCCCGTATCAGTACCGCGGCCCCATACCCCGCCTCGCCCACTACCACGTTGGCACAGTAATGCATACCGTACGTAAAATACACATATAAATACCCCGCAGGGCCAAACATTATATCGGTTCGTTGGCTGCGGCCTTTGTAGCTATGGCTGGCGGCATCGGTTTGATCGTAGGCTTCGGTTTCGACAATCCGTACACGCACCAGTTCGCCGTCTATTTCACGTTCAAAAATACAGTCAAGCAACCGCTTGGCAGCATTCGAAGCCGGAGCAGTAAGCTCCTTAAAAGAGTCCACCGGTAGTATTGTCGACAAGCTTGCGTTTTTGCTTTTCGAGATCATTGATTTTATTTTCCATATCGGCACGTACCTGGCTTTGCTGTTTCTCAAGATCAATGGCCTGAGATTCTTTTACCTGTGCCTGTCGTTCCATATTATTTGCTTCTTCATCGTCCCTTTGGGCTTGTACATTAAACGTATTGGCCTTGTCGCGTTCACGCTGAGCTTGAGCCGTATCGCCACGGTCACTATAGCCCGAAGCAGATTGCATTTCCCGACTCGCCTCGTCGCGGGCTTTTTGTGCTCTTATTCGTAGATTATTTGCTTCATCACGCAGGTGTTTTGCGTCCATAAAAATAATTCCTCCTCCCTTTATTTTATCGTACTGCGCCATATCTTCAACCGCAGCCGCTATTACAACAGATACAAAAACCGCCAAGTCGTATACACTAAGTATATGAATAATGATCAATCAGCCCCACTTGAAGGAACAAAACTCACTAACTTTACTCCCGTAGATTCCGTACCGGAACTTCAGGTTGTTGACCTTATCGAGGGCGAAGGCGATCCCGTACCCGAGGGCGCGCTCATTACCGCTCATTACACCGGCGCCCTTTGCAAAGATGGGACTATCTTTCAAAGTTCGCACGATTTCGGCCGTCCCGTTTCGTTTGGCCTCAACGAAGTCATCGCCGGCTGGACAAAAGGTGTTCCCGGCATGAAGGCAGGAGGCACGCGCCGACTTATCATTCCATCAGCCATGGCGTATGGTTCAGCACGGGCAGCGGCAAATATTCCGCCTAACTCTGATCTTGTGTTCGATATTGAACTTGTTTCGTTCTAGCCTTTTAAGGAAGATGATTTCCGTCGGTAACGCCAATGACTTCACCGGTAGTATAGCTCGACTCCTGCGAGGCAGGAAATGCATCTCTTTTTAACCCATTAACCCTTGTCGATTAGGTTTTTTACCACAAAAGGCGCATAATAGATACAACCTGTATGGCTTATTCATACGAAAGGAACTCGGCGCGCTATGCAACCTACCATGACAATCGATGAAATCACTACCAAGCTTGAAGCGCTTCAAGATGACCCCACAATGACTACCAAAAGTATTTACAGCCCCTCGGCTATTGAATACCCCGGCAACCAGCTGCCATTAGTGCAGATTCACCTGGCATATCTTCGCAAAAACAAGCATGTTGATGCCAGCCGTTATATTTCAAACCTACAGATCATGATTAAAAAGCGTAAATAGTATCGCGACTCGTTGTATACTATAAATAGCACTCGGATGGAGTTTATTGCCATTACGAAGCAGTGTTGACTAACGACAATCGCATCAACTAAATGAAGGAATTTTATGGCCAAAAGTCAAGACAAACGTAACGATAAGAAAAACAACAAAAAGAAAAAAGTTCCCGCAGCCGTATAACTACAATAAAACATCCCGCTTATATAGGCGGGATGTTTTATTTGAGCTATCCGTTTTAAACCGTTGTTTTTGTTTTTTCTGGAGCTGGCATTGCCTTCATTGCAATGATATAGAGCGCACCAAGACCTACGAGCGCATAAATGATCCGCGCAAGGGCTGAGCCTTCACCGAATAGTGAATCCACGAGGTTATAGCCGAAAAATCCGACCAGTCCCCAGTTGATTCCTCCGATTATAATTAGTACTAAAGCTGTGGTGTAGATTGACTTCACGTTCACTTCCTCCCGTTATGTTGTAATGTCAGTATATGCCTCTTTTTTTGTCTATACAAGATGTGTTACGAATGCGCATATAAGAGGTTGATAGCGGTGAAAGTTAACTTAATTCGCCCTCACCAAGTTCAAGGCCCTTTATTTTTGGCATACTCGAGGCGCCAATATGGCCCTGCATGCTGCCAATAATATTTGCGGTGCCCATAAGCAGTTTTTGCGCCTGTTTTTCGCGCTGAGCCCATAATTTTTCGTACGCAACACGCTCTTTAGTGACTTGAATTGTCATCTCTTGATAGGTTTCGATCATGCTTTCAACCTGCTGAGAAAACTCGTGACTGGTTACGAACCCGTACAATGCCGAAGCCTTATCTCCTTGATTTGCTGCCAGGGCTTTTTGGCGCCCAGCGTCTAGCAAGCTCTTGCGAAGGAGCGTCCCCAGCACAATCGCCAGCTTTGGTTTCACAATCCATACGCCGTCTACCTGGCCCATGTCTTGATCAAGTTGCTTGGGTAATATTTCACTAATAATTACCGGAATATTTGCCTTGGCACTACGAAGATCGGCCTTTAGTTTTGGAATCCAGCCATCGGTCCAGTTTTTGGTTCGCTTAATTTCCCACAGTATCACCCCGCAGGCGATACCACTTTGGCTTTTGACCGTGTGGCTGATATCGGCACCGTTCACCCCTTTTGCTATCGGGTTTATTTCGTCATCACGAAAATGATGCGCCAGTGCCTCCTCCAGGTCGAGCTCAAGTATTTCACCCTGAAGCTGCTGGCTGCCCTGGGCTGCCTTTCGCTGTGCATCTTCAAGCGCTTTTTGCAGGTCGGTGATGGTTTTTTCTTTGGTAGCCAGGTTCAGGCGCTGTTTTTCACTCTCGGTTTTTTGTACTTCTTCGCGTATTTTAGCTTCTTCTTCGGCGAGCTGCTTTTTTGCCTCAAGTTCGGCGTTATCCTTAGCTTTATTGCTCTC
>DATHGD010000084.1:0-4121 GCA_035317765.1 Saccharimonadales bacterium (SeqCode)
CAACAGTATAACCAGGTGCGTTGTAGTGGTGCATGTAACGGCGTTCACCATCGTTTACTTCCATAGTATCGATCATCTGTGCATAACTAAGCGGTGCCAAGGTAACAATGTTCATCCCCTGGGTAAGCCCACGAGTAAAGAGCGATGAGCCGTGCGTTCGCGGCAAAATGCCTACTTCGCTGCTAAGTGTACGAATTTCATCAAGTCCGCGACCATCGGGACGCAAGTTATCTTCAACAATGCCGCGCCGAACATCTTTATGAAGCGCCATTGTAAAGGCTTCATCGTACTCGCCACGAAGTGAATCGTAGGTTTCCTCGCCAACGCTTTCGAGCATTGCCGCGTGAAACTGGTCGCGAAGTACGCTTACCATTTCGTTTCGTTCTGGGTAGGGCTTGCGAAGGTCTTCGCCGATTTTATCTTGCATCCACGCGTCAACCGTTTTTTGAATGTCTTCGTTAGGCAATACCAATTCGTACGGAAGTGCCGCAACGCCTACTTTTTCAACAAGTTCTTTTTGCAGTTTAATTGCTGGCTGGAAGGCTTCGTAGGCCCAAGCGAGTGCATCGGCCACCAGGTCTTCGCTTACCTGGTTGGCACCGGCTTCAACCATGGTAATACCGCTTTCAATACCGGCAACTACAAGGTCAAGGTCGCTTTCGGCGCGTTCTTCAGGGCTGGCAAAGGCTTTGAATTCACCGTTTACGTGCGCAACGCGAAGTCCGGCAACCGGGCCGTCAAATGGTGCGCCGGCAAGCATTAACGCGGTGCTAATAGCAATCATGGCCACGGCATCGGGGCGGAAGTTTGGATCCATCGACAAAATACTGGCGACAGTTTGCACTTCTTGGCGATAGCCTTTTGGAAACAGTGGACGAATTGGACGGTCAATCAGGCGACCAATTAAAATCGCTTCATCGCTGGGGCGACCTTCGCGCTTAATAAAACGACTGCCGCTGATTTTTCCGGCTGCATAAAACTTTTCTTCATAGTCGATAGAAAGTGGAAAATAATCCATTCCGCTCATCGGCTTTTTGCCGATCATGGCCGTACCAAGCACCACTGTATCGCCATAGGTTACCAGTACACTGGCGCTGGTGCGAAAACCAACGCGGTTAACTTCAAGTGTTAGCGGCTTACCGCAAAGATCAGTAGTAACAGAGATAATCTCTTTACCATTTGGGTTAATTGTAGACATTCAAGTCCTCCTTTTAGCAGCTCGCTGTTAATAAGAAGCGAATAAGTAAGGGGTGCAGAGTTTCGATAGGTCGAAAATCCGTATCCATCACCTTCTTCGCAGGTGCGAGCTACCTCTATTATAGCGTACAATGGCCATAAAACTAAGAGGTGGTGCAGGATGCGAGTGAAGTGGTACACACTTCACTCGCATCCCTGGATCAGACAGTCTCGAACGTGGCCGTGGCCTTGACACGCTTCGTGCGTCCGAGCTTCACCGTTTCCAAAGTGAGCTCCGACATCGCGTAGTGCTTGCCTTTGAAGACCGGGTCAATCAGGTCGAGCGCGGCGATCAGATCGGCTTTGTCGAACTCCTGCATGGCGCTTGCGCTCCCGCCATCGGGGACGTTGTGGGCATCCAAGTAGAACACCCTGGTAGCGGTCGAAGCTTTCTTCATCTCCCGCTCGAGACGCCCACGCAACACCATCAGAGCAATCACCCCGGCTTCATAGCTGAACCCTTGCTTGGCACTCCGCTGTACGCTGAGCTTGCGGATCTCTGAAACTCTCATGTTCACTGTCCAATTCAGTTGAATCACATCTGGGGGTTCCCAAGATGGACACTTGGACAAATAAGCTCTGCCTCAAGTGTATATATTATACTCTCTATTTATATAAATGTCAATCACTCATCTGATCAAGGATAGCGGTGAGTCTGGCACGTAACCGTGAAATTCGACCCTCAGCAGTAATATCTTCGCGAAGTTGCGTACGCGAAAGCGTGGCTGCGAGGGTTTTGCTGCGCACATGCAAACTGCATAAAAGATCAGCGCAACACAAAAACGATATAGTCGAGCTTTTTTTAAAAAACGTAATCGTAGCCGAATTAGAGCCGCGCTGCCAGGTAGCGCAAAAGTCACAAATTATCGCTTCGGTGCGGCCCGAACGGCTACTTGGCATTCGTTTATGCAACTGAAATGGAACAACGTACATCGCTTCAAGTGGTGCGATCAAAATACCCTCGGAGCCGCTGCGATTGGTTACGGCAAGAAAATCACGCGAATCCCACTCTTCTATTTCCTCGGGCACAAACCGTACTTCACGCTTTAGGCGTAGTTTTATGCTATTTTCACGTAGTAGCTGCGCAAATTCTTCCCTGTCGATTACATTCATTATTTTAACTTCAACCAATCGGTAAATTGTTTGTAGGCATTATTCTTTTTATCGAACGTGCGGTGGCGTAAAAACTCCTTATCACTCATTTGGCTATAGGTCGTGTTAAATCCGGGAGGGGCAAAAATTTTCCATAGTTCCGACCATGCATCCGGATGATTGTAGTCGTCTATCTTCTCAACAATCCGACCTGCTTCGTCCTGGCCGTCAAACGCATGGCTTTTGCCGTTTTCATCAACGTATACAAGCGAGCTCATAAAATGCGCACGGCGATCGGTCTTGCCTTCCATAAACTTCATAATGCCTTCAACTCCCACTGTTTCAAGCATGTATTTTATGTATGGGCCCGGAAATCCGCCAAGGGCTGAAATATGAAATGAGCTATCATCAACTAGCACTGGCTTGCGCAGTTGTTCGTAGGCCTGTTTAGCTTTTACCGCTGCCACTTCACTGGCAGTATTTGCCTGCGGCTCAATAAGATCAAGTGATTTTTGAATAATCGTAATATCGAGTCCATCGATTTTCAAATGATTTCGAAGGGTCGCTATTTTTCCGCTATTTCCGGTAGCAAAGATGATTTCTTTTGGCATGCTCATATTGTTTTTCCGCCTTCATTAATGCCAACAGCATAGCATATATGTAGCAGAACCAACAGAGGTCGTATATGCGCCTATCGTCCCCTACTTCCCTTATCCACATACATCGCCACATCTGCTTGCTCCAGTAGGGCACGGGTATGGACAGGATGCTCGGGGTCAAAATGAGCGCCGCCAATAGCAACGCTAACACCGAGGTTGTTAGCCTCAAGAAACTCATCTCTATTCAACATCTGCCCTACCAGCGACTGAGTAAATGTGTACACATTATTCATCTGTTCTATCGGATCCGAAGTGCGCCGTCCACCTCTCGTTGAAAGGTCTACTATAATCACAAACTCATCACCGCCAATTCTGCCCTCAACAGCGCCGAGTATATCTTGGCTGCGCTTGAATCCTTGCTGTAACGCCTCTCCAAGCGCACGCAACAAATCATCTCCAGCAGGATGTCCTTTTGTATCGTTATAGCGTTTAAAATTATTAATATCAATCATGAACACAGCAAAGTGCTTCCCACCTGCAACGCGCTGCTCGAGGACTTCCCCTATTCCCTTTTTATTTAGCATCGTTGGAATAATCGAATCCATACGGCTTTTATGTTCAAGGTCGGCTTTTTCATGCTCTAACCGAGCATTGTCACGAACAAGTCGCAAAGCAAGGTGCGTAAGCGCAAGAATCGTAGCCTCATACTGACGCAAAGTCTCACCTGATCGTTCTGTCTCTCCACCACTCTTTTCGCTCATCTCATATCTATTATCCCCCATCTGTCAAAACCATGCTACAATAGCGTTACTATGATCCCGGCGGATCCTCTACACGCGCACGTCCGGCCGATCCGAACCGCTAGCGTTTCTACAATTAATAAATATTCATACGGAGTAACAACAATGACCTATCCACGGCGCGTTTCAGTGCGCGGTATTATTTTTAAAGATGGGCGCATGCTTGCCCAACAACTAAAACCAGGCAGTGATGGCAAGGTGCGCGACTACTGGTGCACACCGGGCGGCGGGCTTGAAGCAAACGAATCACTACACGATGGGTTGCATCGTGAAATGATTGAGGAAACGGGTATTGCGCCCAAAATCGGTAAATTACTGTTTATTCAACAGTTTGCCGAACGAGAGACGGAATTTTTGGAATTTTTCTTTCACATTGAAAACCCAGAAGACTATG
>DATHGD010000085.1:0-2841 GCA_035317765.1 Saccharimonadales bacterium (SeqCode)
TGGCTGCGAATACGGGCATGGTGTGCACTGCTCAGCCGTTCGATTGATTTGCCGTCAAGAAAGTATTCGCCATCGTTAGAATGATCAAGCAGACCCAAAATGTTAAGCAGCGTTGTTTTGCCGCAGCCGCTCGGTCCCATAATAGTAATAAACTCACCTTTTTCAATCGAAAGGTCAACGCCGTTAAGCGCATGATGTGTGGCATCGCCCATACCATAGTGTTTGGTAAGCCCTTTTAGTTCGATGACGGGTGTTGAAGTTTTCTTGGCCATAGCTGTTACCATTATATGAACCTCAAGTCCTCAAAAGCAACCGCGTAATAGGCGTAAATAATACAACTGATGTCATAAGAGAGTTTTTACCTAGCTTGTAGCTGCTATAATAAAGCTCAATGGAGAGGTGGCCGAGTGGTTGAAGGCGCACGCTTGGAAAGCGTGTATTGGGGCAACTCAATCGCAGGTTCGAATCCTGTTCTCTCCGCCAAGCAAAAGAACGATCAAATGATCGTTCTTTTGCTTCCTTGAATATGTGGTAAATTTATTAGCCCGTCCTCCGCGTATGCGCGGAGGACGGGCTTGATGTCATCGTCCCTTTCGGGACTTAAGTTGAGCAATGGCCATTGGCAGGTGTTCCATCTTGCCCTCGTAAACGCCAAACAGATACCGCTCTCTGATCCATATGTGACCGTACACTGCTCTCAGCTTCTCCTGCTTCTTTGGCTTGAACTTGGCAAGCGTACCCGGCAGCTCATTCATGAACTGAGAAAGAGAACGACCTAGAGGACGGTAGCCACCGAGCGTACCCAGCAAGGGCTTGTCGCCGTCAAGTAGCCACCAGCGTGCCCTCTGGGATATCACGAAGTCACCGTTTGCGAGAAAGACTTCTGGATCGTTATCAGTCGTGCGTATATACAAAAACGCTCTAGAGACTGCACGTTGTTCGAAATAAGGGTCGCTGCACAAAGCGGCGACACCCTTCTCTCTTGCCCATTCCTCCAATTTCTCGAAGGAGAGAATATCCTGGTCGTTAAAATCCATAAAGCTCATGCTTCACCTACTTCTTCCGAGTAATGAATGACTACGGTATTATATCATAATAATTGGTAATAACAACTTTCTGTAATCTGATATATCCTCTGATTTCATTGCAAAAAATGTGTTCATTCTTTAGAGTAAAAACAGTCTTTAACCATAAACGAGTTCCTGTTTCATGTATATACAACAAAAACGTACGCTATTTTATCGCAAAAAAATATTTCTGTGGCCCGTGTGCAGTATTCTTGGTGTCGCTATTATTGTACTGGCAGCGTTTCGTTTAAGCCCTTGGCCGGGCGCGCTGGTGATTCGGGCGGTGTTTGAAGACAACAGCAGCAAGGTAGAGCAGGCACTGCAAAAGCATTTGCCAAACAAACCTATAACGGTGCTTGCCGACCAACAATACAAAAAAGGTGATGGCAAGGCACTGCTCGATGTCTATTTTCCCGAAGAGACCGAACCGGGTGCAACACTTCCTGTTGTAGTATGGACTCATGGTGGTGCGTGGCTATCGGGCGATAAAAGCAACACCGCACCTTACTTTAAATTACTTGCGAGTGCGGGCTATACGGTCATTGCGCCTAATTACTCGCTCGCTCCCGAGGCAACGTACCCAACGGCAATTCATCAGTTAAACGATGCCTACAAGTATATTCAAGAAAATTCACAGCGCTTCCACGCCGATACCGACAATATTATTCTAGCAGGTGATTCGGCCGGCTCACAGCTTTCAAGCCAAATGGCTGCTATTATTACCGACCCAACCTACGCAGCAGCAGTGAAAGTTGAGCCTACGCTAAAGGCAGAGCAGTTAAAGGGCGTATTGCTTAGTTGTGGTATTTATAAAATGGAAGGCCTTACGCAGCCATCACCAGAACTTCCAAAGATTGTCGGGTGGGGAGATGACGTAACCGTATGGGCATACAGTGGGACGCGCGATTTTTCAGACCCAGTTATAAAGCAAATGTCGCCATTTTACCACGTGACCGATGCTTTCCCGCCAACGTTCATTACTGGCGGCAACGGCGATCCGCTCACTGATGCTCAATCGAAGCCATTTGCCAATGAGCTGGAGTCGATGGGAGTAGAAGTAACACGTCTTTTTTACAAAGCCAACTACCAACCATCCCTACCGCATGAATATCAGTTTAACCTCGATAATGAAGCAGGCAAGGACGCGTTGAAGCAAATGATTACATTTATAAAAAGTGTTACCCAGCAGTAACCTGTAAAATCCTACCTCTGCTACACTGAGGATACTATGAAGAAAATAACGGGTCGTTTTGGAGCACTAGAATCAGTAGCTTTTGCGAGCGGATTTTCCCTCATGGCGTTTGAGCTGATTGGCGCGCGTATGCTTGCACCAGCAATCGGCAGTTCAACGTATGTTTGGACAAGTGTCATTGGGGTTATTATTGCGGCCCTGAGCGCCGGATACTTTTTAGGTGGCAAGCTGGCTGACCTTCGCGGTCGACCGGGAGACATTGCCTTACTGTGTCTTACTATTACCATTGGTATGGGTGCCATGTTGCTGCTGTTTGATAGTACGATGGCCTGGATTGTCCAGACGCAGAGCGACCTACGCTTTAAAGGGGTGATTGCATCATTACTACTGTTTGCGCCAACCAGTCTTTTGATCGGCATGCTGAGCCCGTACCTTGTGAAGCTGAAAATTACTTCTTTGCTCAGTTCCGGTCAATCGGTTGCCGGTCTGAGTGCCTTCGAGTCAATTGGGGGCATTGTGGGCACATTTGTGACAGGTTTCATCGTCTTTAGTTATATTGGCGCGCGTGAGGCGCTCGTGGTG
>DATHGD010000086.1:0-3878 GCA_035317765.1 Saccharimonadales bacterium (SeqCode)
TTACTGCCACAAGCTTATGCCTGGCGGCAACTATTGCCACTGACACAACGGTTATATATACCACCCCGGATACACATGCTTGCAGCATATGCGCCGGTGCACTCCACACCAAATAAAAGCCGCTGGCAAACGTCATACCCACTAAACCGTAGGAAATACGCAGTATTGATGCCGATGGACGCATAAAAGCATAACTTGCAAGTGCAATACTAGAAAGCGCAATAATAACGTGAAGAATAACTATCATAACACTACTATAACACTTACGGTAACCACGCGTCTACCGATATCATGCCACAAAATACCAGCAGCATTATCAGCGAAAAACGAAACATCTTACGCGCCCAGGCATCGTCATCATGCGTATAAAGACCCTGCATCCCTAGCTGTAGCCAGTACACCCCAAGCACCGTCATGACAATGAAATAGCTATAGCCCGTAATACCGTATACCGTCAGTAGAAGCGTTGCAATAACAAATAAAATCGTATAAATAAGTATCTGTATTTTGGTACTTTTTACGCCTTTTATTACCGACATCACCGGAATACCCGCCGCTTTATATTCTTTAAGGCGATAGATAGCAATCGAGTAAAACTCAGGCATCTGCCACAAGAAAAGAATCATAAATACAATAATCGCACCCGCATCGAGCCTTCCCGTTACACCGCAGTACCCAGCCAGAATTGGTGCTGCACCCGAAATACTGCCTACGAGCGTGCCGTGAATCGACAAGCGTTTGGACAACATACCGTAGAGCACTACGTACACAACAAACCCACCAACGCCAATCGCCACAACAAGCAAGTTAGTATAAAGCAGCAGTATAACGAGACCGATTATCCCGAGTACTGCCGAAAATACAACCGCTTTCCAGCCTTTTATACTTCCCCGTACAAGTGCCCGCGTTTTTGTTCGCGCCATCTTGCTGTCAATGTCTTGGTCAAGATAATTATTAAGCACGCAGGCCGATGCAATAATGAGTGTCGTTCCTACGCAGAGCGCGACAAATAACCAAAAGTTAATATTACCCTGGCTGGCAAGCAAAAAACCGGCCGCAGCCGTTAGCGCATTACCATACAAAACGCCAGGCTTCGTCAGTGAATAATAGGTTTTTATCGTGGCAAGCGACATAGCTTAAAAGCCCGCCTCTTTATCCATTCGTTGCTGCAACTGCTCCATAGGCATATGCATCATATTGTAGTCGAGGTGATACATAATCCAGAGCGAGCCGCCAACAATAATCACCAGCACTACTAACATCGAGAAAAATACTGCCAGCTTCCAGCGTGGCTTTGGCTCATCACCTAGGTGAAGGAAGAAGATCAGTTGCACAACTACCTGCACAAGCGCTAAGGCGCCAAGCACCATCATTAGAGTCACGCCCATAACGGTTTTATTCGTCACTACCGCGTAGGCGGTAAGCGTCAGAGCAACCGACAATACAAACCCAACAATATATCCAACTATAGCCGTCTGATTTTTATCGAGCTGTTTAGTCATGTTATGCCGCTCCCATTAAATACACGATGGTAAATATAAAAATCCATATCACATCAAGAAAGTGCCAGAACAAACTAAATAACACAAATTGCCGGCGTAACTTGTCACTAAACCCTCGTTTAAACAGCACGCACACCAGCACAAGCAGCCACAACAAACCAATGGTAATGTGAACCCCATGTGTTCCTACGAGCGTAAAGAATGCCGACAAAAACGCGCTCTGCTGCCAACCGTGCCCCTCAGTCACGAGTACCGCAAACTCATTTAGTTCAATCACCAAAAAGGCTACGCCAAGCACATACGTAGCCGCAAGCCATCCTACGAGCTGCCGTTTGTCACCTCGTTTTAAGGCCAACATGGCAAGTCCACAGGCAAAACTGCTTGTTAGTAAAATCAGCGTTTCCACCAGCACCATTGGCAAATCAAACAGTTCATGGCCCGATGGCCCGCTTGCGGTGTTGCCGCGCAGTACAACATAGGTAGCAAATAAACTTGCAAATAAAATACAGTCAGTCATAAGATACACCCAAAAACCAAAGTGCGTTTTGTCTTCGAGCGCCTCAACTTCTGTTGCTTTTTTCAGTAGCTTAGTCATGATCGAATACTCCAAGCCGCAGCTTCTGTTTCTTTTATTTCTTTGGCAGAAATAACCCGTTCAGTGTCCTCGTTAAGTGTACGTAGAATAACTAGCACGATGAGTGCTATCAGCCCTACAAGTGCCAGCCACCACATATGCCATATCACCCCAAACCCAGCGGCAGCAGCACACATAGCAATGTAGACGCCCATGCCCGTATTTTTCGGCACGGCAATTGGCTCGTACGATGGAAGTACTGCATGTTTATGGCCAGTTTGTTTTAATTCCCAAAACTCATCACGATGGGAGACTGGCGCAAGCGTTGCAAAGTTATATTCGGGCATGGGCGTAGCGGTAGACCATTCGAGCGTTCGGCCATCCCATGGGTCGCCGTTTACTCTGTTTTTATTGCGTTGCATAACACTCACGATAATTTGTAGCACCTGCAAAGCCACACCAAGCATAATCACCATCACCCCGATACCGGCGACAATAAACAATCCCTGCCAACCCATCGATGGGTCGTAGCTATCGAGGCGGCGTACCGCGCCCATCATCCCCAGCGCATACAGTGGCATAAACGCCAGTAAAAAACCAATTAACCACGCCCAAAATGCATAGCGGCCCAGTCTTTCATTCAATCGAAAACCAGTAAACTTCGGAAACCAGTACGTAAAGCCAGCAAAGGCGCCAAATAGCACTCCGCCAATAATCATATTGTGAAAGTGCGCCACTAAAAACAGGCTGTTATGTACCTGGTAATCAATACCGGGCACCGCCATTAGCACACCCGTCAGGCCGCCAATCGTAAACGTTACCACAAACCCCATAAACCACAGCATCGGCGTAGCAAACTTCACTCGCCCGCGGAACATGGTAAATATCCAGTTAAATACTTTCACACCCGTTGGAATGGCAATAATCATCGTCATGATACCAAAAAACGCATTTACTTTTGCGCCCGATCCCATAGTAAAGAAGTGGTGCAGCCATACCGTAAACGAAAGCAGCGTAATGGCAGCCAATGCCCATACCATGGAAACATATCCGAACAATCTCTTTTTGCTGAATACCGGCACGATTTCCGAGAAAATACCAAAAGCCGGGAGAATAAGAATATAGACTTCGGGGTGTCCCCATGCCCATATCAGATTAATATACATCATCGGGTTGCCGCCCATATCGGAGGTAAAGAAGTGCGTACCAATAGTGCGATCGAGCGACAGCATACTGAGCGTTGCGGTAAGAATCGGAAAGGCAAATACAATCAGCACTATACTGCCAAGACATGCCCATACAAAAACAGGCATTTTCATAAGTGTCATGCCTTTTCGGCGCATTTTGAAAATGGTCACCATAAAGTTAATACCCGATAAAAGACTTCCGGCCCCGGCAATCTGCAGGCTCCATATCCAATAATCTACCCCTGTACCCGGACTGTATTGCAATTCTGAAAGCGGTGGATACGCCAGCCAGCCAGCGGCAGAAAATTCACCAAGCCCGAGCGAAAGGTTAATCAGCACCATACCAGCTGCAAACAACCAAAAGCTTACCGCATTAAGAAACGGATACGCCACATCGCGCGCACCAATCTGGGGCGGAATAATAAGGTTAAACAGTCCGAATATCGCGCCCATTGCCACGAAAAATATCATAATCGTGCCGTGGGCTGAGAAAACCTGCTGGAATAGCTCGGGTGAAATAGGACTGTTCGGATCGCCGGCAAAAACCGCTTGCTGGGCGCGAATCATTGCGGTGTCAGCAAGACCCCGCAGTAGCATTATAGCCGCCACGACAAT
>DATHGD010000087.1:0-8857 GCA_035317765.1 Saccharimonadales bacterium (SeqCode)
CATGACCGATTTTAAGGCTTCGTTCGTATTAAGTACGCGAACTTCGTCTTTAAGATTGTTAATAACTTTATTGTTATCTGTCAGCGTAGAGGCAGTCTGAGCCTTTTCGGCCAGTACTTTCTCGTTAAACCATGCCTTTTGCAAAAGAAATAGCGAAGCGACAATGGCAATACCAACAATAGCCGACACTGCTGCCACCCAGATAAACATCATACGATTAGCGTTGGCAATTTGTTGACGTTTGCGAATTGCGATATCTTGAACTGCCATATTAGTTGCCCCCCGTATCGCTGGCTTTTTGCGTAAATAGACTTTGCGGTACACCAAGGAATGAATCGGTTACGTTTGACTTCGTTGGCGCAACAATAGTAGCGTTTTGAGCTGTTTTTGCAAATAATTGCTCTGGGTAGGTAAACGCCAGCGTAAAGCGTAGTACTTTTGCGCCCGATGCATCTTCGCCAAAACTACGGTCGCTATCACTTATGCCCGTTGCAAGTGCCACCGACTGCTTTTGCCCGTCTTCGCTAAACTCAAACGTAGTACCGTTGATGGTCTTCTTAAAGACTTCAAGTGCCGAATAGCTTTTTGCCTGCGCTTCAATTTGAACCGTTTTAGTGGCCGAATCAAGTGAAAGATTCGTAATAGCCACATCGTTTGGTGCCGCAGGGTTAATAGTGGTAAGAATATCAAAAATACGAGAGTCGATACTTTTACTATCGTGCATTTGAGAGAGCTTGCTCAGCTGATTTTGAATGGTAAGCGTATTTGAAACGTCTTGAACACTCGAAAGCTTTTCACTCTCAGACTTAATAGTGCCATCACTAATGACACTTCGTGCCGTTTGCACGGCGAATACCCAAAAAGCGAGTAACACCACAATGCCAACTGCCACAATGCCAACAAGAATCGCAATCGAAATAACACTGGCACGAACACGTTGCGCTTTAATGAGCTCTTGCTTTACATCAGGAACAAGGTTGATCTCAATCATTACTTGTTTCTCCTTTGCGCAAGGCCAACGGCAGTAGCAAACTCAGTCGCAATAGCAGCCAATTGCTGCTGATCACCCTGATTTACTTTTACTTTTTGCCACGGGTTTGCCTGAGCCGAAGCCACTCCTGTTTTTGCGGTTACGTATTCACCAAATTTTGGTATAACACTAGCGTAGCCTGAAAGTAAAATGCCACCTACCGGTGTGTTCGGATAACGTGTCTGGAAAAACTTAATGGATTTCGTGAGTTCTGCCGCAAATCCTTCAAGCACTGTCTCGACTGCGTGATATACCTGACCTTCAAGACGGTCTGGCGCTAAGCCAAACTTAACAATAAACTGACGCGCCTGATCTTCTTGTACGTTCAAGTTCTGTACGGCAGCTTTTACCAGCGAGTGAATACCCGTAGGAATGGTGCGTACAAGCCGCGGTGCATCGTTGTAGGTGACCACCAGGTTGGTAGAAAGCTCACCAACGTCAATAATAAGGCGGGCGTCCTGTATACCCGATGGCAGCAATGCACGAATCATAGCAATAGGGTCTGGTTCGGCCGCAATAACGTTAAGACCCAAACCTTCTATAAATTCTAGTCGCTCTTCAGCATAGCTATTGGCGGTGCTAGCAAGCAGCACCTCTTGTTGCTGCGGATTATGAGCAGATTGTCCCAAAAGCACCCAGTCAACCTTAGCTTCATCGATTGCCATAGGGATGTATTGGTCGATTTGATATTTAATCGTACTCTTTAGCTCTGCCTCGGGCATTGTCGGAACATCAATAACGGTAGTGAAAGTCTTCTGCGAAGGCAATCCTACTGCAACGTTTTTGGTTTTTATGCCGCTCTGCCCTACTGCCGTCATGATAATTTCACCAAGGCGATGCTCGGATTCTTTTGAATTAGCACTCGTTGTTTTTATATCGACCGGTGCATAGCCATAATGAACCAAGGTCCAATTATCTTGACCGTCATTTGCAAGTTGCACTACACGTACCGCGTTGGTACCTATATCTAGTGCAAAAAAGTCGCCCACGCCTTTAAGTAATGCCATATTGTCCTTTATTATACATAAGCACTAGCGATAAAGGCAAGGCCTTTTCGAGATATTGGGTGTTAAAAGCGCGGAGGCAGTTCAACAGAATACACCGTTTGAGCTTTATTGTTGCCAATTGATTGCAGCTGAGCCCACAGGTAGGCATCGGCCCGCAGGTTAAACCTCTCGGCAGGATCCCCTGATTGTTCTCCGGTGTCTGAGCCGGCAGTTCGGTTAAGAACTAACTTGTCGGTCACAATAGGACCATTCAGCTCAAGCAGGCCATTGCATTTGCCCGAGGTGAGATTGCCCGAAAAATTACTGCACGTATTTACCGTTCCGCTTGCCACCAGCCACGCGTCAACGTGCGTCACGGTGTCTTTGATGTTAATGTTGGTCGCAATAATCACCACCTGTGGAATATCACGTAATTTAGTAAGCGCACCATCGGTATATGTAATGTTGCCATCAATCGTTACCGTTCCCGTGGCAATAATCACCACTGACTTCCCTGCTGGTATATTACTGCCGGTAATCGTCAGGTCGCCTGCAGTGCGTACCTGTACAGGATCACCGGTATTGAACGCAAGCGTGCTAATATCAACGCTACCACTCCCTACAGGAGCCTTATTTTGAACCGCACCAAAGAACGCTGCAACCCCAGGTGCCGGTCGGAACCCGGCAGGTGTCGTATAGTTTCCAAATGCCGATGTACCCACCTCGTTTTTGTTAGCGAACGTCAGGTTACTCCAGGCAGCTTGGTCGTTGCTGGTTTGGTTAATCGTTCCCGACCCAGAGGCAAATCGGCTGTTCGTACCGACTGAAAACGCGCCGTATTCTACCCAACTGCCAAACGTTTTCGTTGTTCCAGAAACATCCTTTACGCTGGTACTGGTATCAATTTTTCCACGCACTGAAACGTCACCGCCCCATACCTGTACTTTTGGTTTTTTACCCACTACCGTACATACAGGTTTTGAATGAGCCCAGTTAGCATCGGTATTAGAATGCGGCTGCACCGACAGTGCAAAACACACCCTGGTTCCTACCGGAAGATCACCTACATCAAGCCCTGCTACCGAAGGTTTCAGATTTTGAGCAGGCGTTCCAAGATTAAAGCTGCCCGAACCTTTTGCCACATTTTTACAATCAGCGTCACCATTCTTAAAGTAATCTCCCGAGGCCGCCCCACCGTTACTTTGACACGGTGCCGTACCAGAAGTAGTGCCGTTCTCATCCTCGTGCGGCGCTTTTTTGCCTGGTTTTACGGTAATCTGCGTTATTTCCCATTGCGTTGCCGGGCTGACTCGTGCGCCCTCGTTATCAACGCTTCCATTAACCGATACTTTGCTTCCGGCTTCTATATTGGTTGGAGAAACAGCATCAACATGCGGCGTTAATACATACGGCGTATCGGGTAATTTTTGCAGGTGTCCAACTGGGTTACCACAATCTTTTTTTATCGCATACAAAGGTGCGCCGGTGATCTGATCATAAAAGACAATGCTCCACGCCGAAGTTTGGGCAGAAGGATAATACGCTACATCTGTTAGAGTTGAGCGTGTGTTAAGGCCGCCAAAGTTATAAAAATTATCGTAATTTGTATATGGCGCCCATTCAATAACCCGCTCCGACCACTGTCCAAAAACCTGACAGGCAACATTTTTTGATGTGCCCGGCGCGTACCCCATCATAGTAAGAATAATGAATGCCGACCCTGTCGCATTTTGCGCGCCGGCGTTTAGCAACGTCCCGCCCGAACAGTTCATATGGCCACCAATCGTGTTAATGAGTTCGTTTGCATTATGGACATTTAAAAGCGCAGGATTACTAATAACATTGTGCCGGGTACCGGTTGCCGGAGGCCCACCATCGTACCCGTTAAAGAAGTAGCCAAAGTAGCAATCACGTCCATTAATGGAGCACTGGTCGGCATTAACCTGTTGCGAGTGAGACAAAAGCGTCACAAAGCTTAGAGCAAACACCAAAAAGGCGCCTAGCCCAATCCGGCCTGCACCCTTCATGAAGCGCGGCACTATCATACCTTCTTCTCCAATTCTGCAATCTTTGCATCGTACACCGCTAGCTGGTCGGCAGTTTCGGTTTTAGAGCTTACCGCATAGGCTTTGGCTTTTTTATAAAACGCCAAAGCAGTTGTATTGTCATTGGCGCGTTCGGCTGTTTGAGCAACATTGGCAAACTCGGTCTTAGACAACTTACCCGCTGCATCGAGTTTTTTATAGATTTCAAGCGCTTTTGCCAAATTACCAGCATTGGCATATGCTCCAGCAAGAAGAAGTTGTGTGTTAGGGTCCTCGACAGAATCCTGTCGCTCAATAAGATCAACTGCACCAGCGTAGTCTTTTGTACCAGTTTTTTTGTTCACTTCATCAACCAACTGTTGCTTGCTTGTGTATTGCTGCACGGGCTTTTTTGCCTGCTGCGGTTGATTTGCCGCCTGATTCAGGTTAATCATCCAGGTAACTGCAACCCAAATTAAAATGACAACAACAACGGCAATACTACCAAAAATAATAAGCTGCCGTTTTTTCATGTTGATTTAGGGTGCCTTTCCTCTATTCTTACTACCGCTATAGTAGCATAAGCAATAAAAAATGCGCAAACTAAAACACAGCTATTTATTTGATACAATCGTCCTATGACTACCCATACGTTACCTTTGAAAAAGAGTGTTATTTCCGTTGATACTCACGACATTGCATGCGAATACAATATTCGTGATAGTAACGCTGTCATTTTACACGGTGCCGGTCAAGCGGACCGCAAAAGATATTACGCATTCGCCCAAGCACTCCTTCGAAGAAACATTGGTGTTCTTCTGTTTGATTTTTCAGGACATGGCGATAGCAGTGGTAGCCTTACAGAATTATCACTTGCAAAACGTACCCACCAAGCCCAGGCGGTAATTAATGCTTTCATTCCTCAAAAAAATCCGCTCTACCTTATAGGGCTTAGCATGAGTGGCCAAACCGTCATTGATCTTCTGCCCCACCTTGGCAATAGAGTAAAGGGCGTACTACTAGGATGTCCGGCGATATACACAAAAAAAGTCAACGAACTCCCTTTTGGCGATCCTGTCTTTAGTGCAACGATCAGACAAAAGGACTCCTGGAAGAACAGCACGGCTTTTAGCACTTTGCCCACCTTCAAAGGAACCTGTATTATAACCATCGGAAACGAAGATACTGTTATCCCCTCTGAAGTCATACAATCACTACAAAGCCTAGCGCCTGATAGTTATTTCAAAGAGTATCCGGACGTATCGCATCAGCTCGCTGCGTGGCTAGGTGAGCACCCAAAAGAGTTATCAAACCTGTTTGATAAGTTATTTTCTATCGGCAGACTGAGTTCGTAACCCAACTGCCTTTTGAACTAAAATTGACTATGCTACCGACTGATCGTGACAAACATGGCTACTTAGATAGACATAGACATACTCATACAATGCGCGCCACTCTCGCATCAGGTAAAATGCTATACTCAAACTATGCAAAAAAGTATTGTCGCACTCTCGAACTTACACCTCTTTTCTGCTGCGGAAGAAGCACTTCAAGCCCTAAGTAAGTCTCATATCAATTTTCCTCACGACACTGTCGCGACTAATACAACAGCACTTATTGAAAGAACTGGACAAGCTGAGATTATTCTTGTTAGGCCAGGCCTAACATTATCTGCTGCATATTTTGACGCCTGCCCCTCTGTTAAGTACATAGGAGTATGTGGGACCTCTATTGATAATATCGACCTTAAAGCAGTTAACAAACAAGGTATTACCCTGATTAACATTAAAGATTATGGTGACGAACCAACTGCAGAATTTAAATTTATGCAGCTCATCTCTTTGTTGCGGGGCGTTTACGGCTATGAATGGGCAAATGAGCCTCATGAATTACACAATAAATCTATCGGGATCATTGGGTTCGGAGCACTCGGTCGGGCAATTGCGCATGTTGGCCTTGCGTATACGCCTCATGTTGCTTACTTTAGCCGAACAATGAAACAAGAATCAGAGGTTTCATATAAAGACAAAGTGACTTTACTGTCGCAAAGTGACATTCTTTTCATTACATCACCAACTGACGTTATCGTGATTAATGAACAAGAATTTGAGCTTATCCCTGATGGGACGATTCTTGTGCAGGCCAGCGCAGGCACTTGCTTTGATGCTGCAGCATTCAAAAAATGGACTGCGCATAATGGAAACTATGCGATCTTTGACTACGCAGCTGGAAACGAGAACTATAAAAAATACCATGATTTACCGAGAGTTATTTTTCCTAAGATTATTGCGGGACATAGTCATGAAACAAGAGAACGACTTGGTAATAAAGTAGTGCAGGAATTAAAAGCCTACCTTACAAAATAATTCCCTCCTCAGTCTTTTCTGTTTTAATTTCACCCCTGTTAGTGGTATAGTTAGTTTATGAGTCTCGAAATCGGCACGGTGAGTTCGTAACCCAACTGCCTTTTGAGCTAAAGCTTGCTATGTCGAAACCCAGCAATAATCGTGGCTATTCGGCTACAGACATTAAAAATATAAACAGCACTTAAGCGACATCTTCATATTGCCGTTGCTGCTCAAGTAAAAACTGGTATACCTGCTCGGTGGAAACTGGTTTCCTTTTTCCAAATACTCCACGGCTACCATTTAGCTTAATGAGATCAAGCTCAGTAAGAAAAGCTTCCACGCCCTCGTCCGACATTTTGTCGGTTATTTCTTTTTGAATTTTCCTTGCACGGTGATCGCCATCATGAACTTCTGATATATCTTCTGAGCTATAGAATTTAAAGGCATAGTACATCTCTTCTACTAGTGTACGATTCACCAAAGATTCGTCTAGCTCTTTTTCAGGGGTAAGACGTAACTGCCTCATCATCTGAGCTGTATGGCCATAAGAGGCACGAGCTGAAGAACTGCTGTCTCTTGCATCCGTAAATTCTCGCTCTACAGAAAAAACCTTACTCAAATCATGATATACGGGTGTATGCACTGCGCCCATAACCACTCCTATCTTTTTCCCTCCGATTTCATCTATATCTTGCATTGCAGTAAGCTGGCGAACGACTAATTCCTCTCGTTTCATCGATGCGTGTGCAGTTGCTTTCATGGATTCAACTAGGCGAGTCTTTAAGGTGTCGTTTGATAAGTTCTCGGCTATCCCCTTAAATAGAGCTTCGTCTGCCTTATCCATTTCATCAAGCACATGAGCATCAGGCTCATCTGCCGACATGTCTATTAATACAACTTTTTTATTACTCCCTGCTAGATTCTCTAGAAGCTTTCCAGTAAAGCCTTCTCCACCTTTAGCAAGCACAGCCGATACCTGCTCAAGAATGTCACGTGGCACTGCGTCCGAAAGTGACTGAGTAAAGACTACCTCGCGCTGTTTACGCCGCTCTGTTGTATCTCCAGTTGACTCAATGGCAATAATGTCACAATCAAATAGAGACGCGGCAATTTCAGGAGCATTTTCTTCAGAGTGAAGCGAAAAGTTAAACTTATATGAAATCTCACTTGAAGACTTTTCGGTATAGTCATTGAGTATTTCGACAGTACCTACCTTTTCCAGAACTGCACTGCCAAATTTTAGAGCGGCTTCATCCGTGGTGGTTCGCACCTCTTCATGACTGCGTGTGGGTATTTGATCGTAAGATGCCATTTTTTGTTTTATTTATTACCTAACTAGACTATAGTATAGCATGTATTTTACCTTTTTGCAATACATTATGACTGCGGCATCTTCTATATTACCTCTGTTAGTGGTATAGTTGCTTTATGAGTCTAGAAATCGGCATAGTGAGTTTGTAACCCAACTGCCTTTTGAAATAAAAGCTACTATGCCGCCTACAGATCGCGGCAAACGTGGCTATTCGGATGGGTATGTTCTGAATTTAAAAAGAGCCTTGTCTTAAAAATGACAGGCTCTTTTCTTTTTGTTGATCGAGCTTTGAGCCGCCTATTCAATTTACTGGGCGAGACCCTGAATAAACTCATCGATCTTTTCACGCCCTTGAGCAAGAGGTGAAATTGAACCCGCTCTTTGAACTTGATCTTCAGGTATAGCATGCGTGTATGGAATAGTAATGCTATCGATACGACCAAGGTTGCCTACCGGTGATTCCCACGCCTCACCTATCTTAATCGCAGAAGAGTGGGCAAGCATATCCCGATTCAGTGGAGTACTTCGTTTTCGAGAAAAAAGGAGCTTACCAGGATTGTCGGGGTCTTCAACACCTGAGATAAAAGCGCCTTCCCCCACATAGGCAAATCTTGGTTGTAATTGGCCATCGGGCATCATGCCAGTGGCACGAATAAGCACCGGTCCCATGTCAGCTGCTATCGGGTCACTATCTACAGCCGCTGATAATTCCCTAAGCGTAAACTCACCCTTGGTAAATTCGGTTACAATCGTTCCATCTTCGTACTGCAATAAGCGGGGTTCGTCAGCCGTTTTCTCCGGAGTAGTGCCATCGGTTATTCTTTCCATGGCCGTTCCCATGGCTCCTAGTGCTGCTTTTAAACGCTCGTTTGCAGGACGTGGCTGTTCTCGTTTTGGTTCAAAATCTTGGGTTGGCATATTTTTTATTTTTGTTAGTATCCTTTATTTGTAATTTAGCATAAAATATAGATAATGTCAATGTGCTATATTTGACACTTATATCTATCTATGTTATTATAAATTGAGTTGCAAAAGAGAACATAACTCTCCGCAAGGATCCAAATCATCGCCGCTGCCAATGGGGGGCGATGCCGACAGGACAGGATAATGCCATGACTGGTCAGACCGTTCGCACGCCGCGCCACATCAAGGTGCTT
>DATHGD010000088.1:0-4395 GCA_035317765.1 Saccharimonadales bacterium (SeqCode)
CTGGAAAATCCAACCGAGAATTATGCCAAAGAACGAGTTGTAGAGTCGAGCGGCTTTGGCTTTGATGCCCATAAAGAGAATCTTCGCCTTATTGCTGCCGATCCCGATGTTTTTCCAAAGCCATCTCATCTCTACAATGCGGTTATCGTTGCTGCCTATAACGAAGATTATGAGGTGGTAGAGCCGACTATCCAGTCTATAATGGATACGACTTACGATAACGACAAGCTTATCGTAGTATTTGCGTATGAACAGCGCGGCGGAGAAGCTATGGAAAAGACCGCTAAGGCGCTTCAGGCGAAGTTCGGTAGCAGCTTTAAAGCGTTTCTTACCGTTATGCACCCCGCAGATATGCCCGATGAGGTAGTGGGAAAGGGTGGAAATATTACCTATGGAGGACATTTCCTCAAAAAATGGCTAGCAGACGAATCTATAGAATACCGAAATGTTATGGTAACAACGCTCGATAGTGATAACCGACCACATGCTACGTATTTTGACTATGTCACGTATGAATACATTGTTCACGAAGATCGCAAGCACCTTTCGTATCAGCCGGTCGCGTTATTCTTAAATAACATCTGGGACGCCCCCGCGCCTATGAGGGTAATCGCAACGGGTAACTCATTTTGGAACATCATTAGCTCGATGCGTCCGCACACTTTGCGTAACTTCGCATCACATTCCCAGCCGATGGATGCTTTGGTAGAAATGAATTTTTGGAGTACACGTAGTATTGTTGAGGACGGTCACCAGTACTGGCGGAGCTACTTCTACTTTGGAGGTAATTACTCGGTTACACCTATATATGTGCCTATATACCAAGATGCCGTGTTGTCAGAGACCTACCGTAAGACACTCAAAGCACAGTTTGTTCAGTTGCGCCGTTGGGCATATGGAGCCTCAGACGTTCCGTATGTGGCAACTCGTATCTTCTCCCGCAATCGAAATGTACCTTTGGCAGGCGGTATAGCCAGGCTACTACGACTTATAGACGGTCATGTTACGCTTGCAAGTATTCCGATTCTTGTAGCCGTAGGAGGTTGGGTGCCGTTGCTTATTAATAGCCAGGCTGCTCGTGATATAGCTGCTCATCAATTACCAGAGGTAATTAGCGGGATCCAGCGCATCGCGATGTTGGGGCTTTTCGTGACTGTTTTTCTTGCATTCCAAATGCTCCCGCCACGGCCTGAACGCTACAAGCGCCGGCGTACCGTTTGGATGTTGCTCCAGTGGGCGCTTATGCCAGTCACTGCCATTGTTTATACCACTACCTCCGCATTTAACGCCCAAACCCACCTTCTTCTAGGGAAATACCTTGATAAATTTGACGTTACCGAGAAGGCAACGCATCAATCGGTGGCTCGTGCTCGTGCAGCGAAGGCCGCCCACGCCGCCGCACCGAAGAAATAAGCTGGTGCTGCGCTGCGTACTGCACCGCAGCAAGTTCATCGAATCGTTTTAATATGCTATATGCTGTGTCTGCAATTATTTTTGGCGTTATGGTCTGCTTGCTCGTTGAAAGAGTATCTTCGGTAGTCTGCGCGAGCCAAAGTACGTTCTCGTCTATCTGCGCTGGAGCGTGGCTGAAGGCCTTGGCAATGCTCACGATAAGTTTCCCCAGGTTAAATGTCGCTGCTTTTCCGTCTGTTAGCAGCACCGGCTTGTTATCGGCGAGTGACGGCCGTTCATAGGTAGTAAAAAGGGTACCGCACTCCGGGCAACGCCGTCTACGCCATACTACGGGGTGTTTTTTGAGCGGCCTTGAGTTAGTGACCGCCGTATTCTTGTGAAAACAATTTATGCAAAACATGTCTATATAATGTCATACAGCTATTTAAAATGCTAGTGGATAAATAGTTATTTTCTGGGGGATAAAAAGTACGCTTCCAGTAAAGGAAGCGTACCTATGGATATACAGAAAGTGTAGTTAGCTTTTGTGGGTTCGAATTCGAATAGCTTTTTTAGCGTCTTTCCATGACACATCGTACTCGAATGACAAGGAAATTTTTTGGAGCGCTGACGGTGATATATTGCTGTCTTTTGGCATGCTTCTATATTAGCATAAACGTTATACAATGTCAAGCATCCATGGAGCGGCTGATATTACATATATGATATAGCGGGTCACTAAAACCGCCCATCTTTAACGTGGAAAAGTATTTACGAATGTGGGTAAACTGCGGATGGAACAGGGCGCATCTTATTAACAGCACGACCCATGTCCCAACGAAACATTTACGGTATACTAATAACTACTATGACAAAAACAAAAAAACTTACGCTTGGCCTTACGATAGGGGCGTTAGGGGTGGTCTTTGGAGACATCGGCACCAGTCCGTTATACGTATTTCAGGCAGTTTTTGGACCGCTCGGGCAACATCTCCCCATTAACACTACGAATATATACGGTATTACTTCACTTATACTGTGGGCCGTCACTCTTGTAGTATCAATAAAGTACATCATTTTTATTATGCGTGCCGACAACCAGGGCGAGGGCGGTATCATGGCACTTGTGGCACTCATTAAGGGCGGAGGGATGCGCCGCCGATACAGACTCTTCTTTATCCTTCTTGGTCTTATCGGAATGGCGCTATTTTATGGTGACAGCGTTATAACGCCGGCGATTTCAGTCTTATCAGCAGTTGAGGGGTTAAAAGCAATTGCCCCTGGGGTGGATCATCTAATCGTACCGGTTACGTTGGCTATTTTGACATTTCTCTTTTTAATTCAAAAAAGAGGGACGGCGGTGATTGGTCGATTGTTTGGTCCTGTTATGTTGTCGTGGTTTGCAACGATTGCCGTTGGGGGAATACTTCAAATTATTCAACATCCCGAGGTGCTAAGTGCAATTTCTCCTCTGGTAGCTGGCAATTTTCTGCTTAGTCAGCCGATTATAGGCTTTGTAGTAATGGGGGCGGTTGTTTTGGCGGTAACGGGTGCCGAGGCATTATATGCCGATATGGGCCACTTTGGACGCGCACCTATTTCACGTGCCTGGTTTTTTGTAGTATTTCCCGCTTTAATACTTTGTTATTTAGGGCAGGGAGCACTGCTGCTTCATGACTCTACTGCTGTTTCGAACCCTCTGCCGCTGCTATTTCCAGAATTAGTGCGAGCTCCGGTGGTATTGCTCGCCACCTTGGCCACATTAATTGCTTCCCAGTCAGTCATCTCGGGTGCCTTCTCCCTTACCCGGCAAGCGGCTCACCTTGATTTTCTTCCCAAAATGCTCGTTCGACACACTTCTATGCGGGAGGCGGGGCAAATTTATATGCCATTTGTAAATGCAATACTATTTACACTCGTTATAGCACTGGTTGTGTTCTTTGGCTCATCACAACGGCTCGCAGGTGCTTTTGGGGTAGCAGTAAGCGGTACGTTGATAATTGACTCAATACTATTTCTGGTGGTTATGTACACCCTGTGGCGCAGGTCTCTCTGGGTTGTGCTGCTGGCAACGCTGCTATTTATCCCATTAGATATACTATTTGTTACCTCAAACATATCAAAAATCCCCACTGGTGGGTGGTTTCCGGTGCTCCTGGCAGCCTTTGCCTTTCTGATCATTACCACCTGGATGAAGGGGCAGAGCATCGTTGGAAGAAAGCGGAGGGCTCTTGAGGGTTCACTGCAGGCTTTTATTGATAAGGTTCAAACAAAAAAACCATCCGTCATACGCTTGCCGGGACAGGCTGTGTATATTAGTCATCACCCCGATTTCGCTCCGCTTGCCATTCATGCTGCCGTTGATGATCTTAACGAGTTACATGAAAAGGTTGTTATTCTTTCGGTGCAAGTGACCACGTCAGCTCATGTACCAGTAGAGGAGAGGGCGATTTTTGATGGCTTAAAGTACAATGACGGCATCAGTCACCTTAGTTTGTCGTATGGCTTTCATGATTCAATCAATATTCCCAAAACCCTGGAGTCACTTCGTCACCTCAGTCCGGAGCTCGATTTTAATTCAGAAAAAGCTATCTATTTCATATCACAAAGCAGGGTAGTGCCAGGTAAGAAGCACAATTTATTCGGCTGGCGCAAAACGCTGTATTGTCTAATGGCGCGCAACACCCTAAGCGCGAGTGATTACTACAAGCTACCGATTGATCGAACGATTGAAATGCAGTCATTGATTAAACTCTAGATAGTCAAAAGCCGATGTATATCCCTGATAACCTGATGGCTACTAGTCGCAAGGATAGCCTGCATACCCATGGCGCGTGCAGGTACAAGAAAGCGTTCGCGATCATCCGTAAAAACTACCTCTTCAGGCTTCAGACCCTTCAAATGTTTCATTGCTATTTCGTATATTTCTAGCTCAGGTTTTGCATAGCCCACCTCGCAAGACTTGACATGGAAATCGAATCTATCGTAGCCGCCACCGAGACG
>DATHGD010000089.1:0-2970 GCA_035317765.1 Saccharimonadales bacterium (SeqCode)
CCGTCCAAGTCTTTCTATTTTTTTCTAGTTGTTCGTGCAAATAGCCCAGCAATCCTTTGGCAAGTTGGCGATCGGCCTGCCATTGGCTGTCGTAGCGCCAGTCGCCATCAATAAACGTCAGCTTACACACAGGCGTTGAGGTATCAAGTAATAAAATCATTTTAGCGCTCCTAATAATACCTGGCTTCTTTTGCCGCCGGCAACAAGTTCAAGGCGGCGTACCGTCTCTTCTGGTGATGTAATGGTAATCTTTAAATTATCGGCTGGAAGCACGCCGGCAACGATTTCTGCCCATTCAATGATTGTCACTGTATTTTGGTCATGAAGTGTTTCATGCAGCTCATCGGCCATAATTCCCGCATCGTGCAACCGATAAAAATCGTAGTGTGCCAGTTGCAGTCCACGCTCCGCCTCATACAGCCGGCTAATCGTAAAGCTGGGGCTTTGCACGTCTTCGTCAACACCCATACCCGTGGCGATCCCTTTTGTTAGGGTTGTTTTACCTGCCCCTACATCGCCAACGAGCTCAATGATATCGCCGCCCTTTAAAAAGCTGCCAAGTGTGGCGCCAAGTGTCTTCATGTCAGCTTCGCTGCGTACCTCTATAATCATCAGGAGTATATTATATCATCAACCCCCTATGCTATACTTTTTAATAGTAAAATAGGGGGAATCATGGCAGATATTGGAAACTTCATAAAAGAAGCCCGCGACAAAGGGCTGGAAGACGAAACAATCCGCAGCGCCCTAGCCGATCAAGGCTGGAGTAATGCGGCTATTGATACGGGATTGGCCGGCCTGACAGCACCACCAAGCACCAACAGCCCTGCTGCTTCTGTTCCTGTGGTAAATCACGCTCAACGGCCCTCACTTAGCCCGCTTATGGCTGCGCTCCATCACATACTACTATGGTTTTTCACCGGCTCTTCAACGATAACAATTGCCGGAGTCGTGTCGTCACTTTCTGGTATTAATGTATCTGTCGATGTACTTGCCGCTATGATTGCCGTTACTATTGTTACGTTCATTCCTTACGCAGCACTATTTATTGTCTACCTTCGTAAAGCCAAAAAAGTGCCCGGGCTTGTGCCGGGTAAAGTCTGGTCAATTATTACCATTTGTATTCATAGCATTGGCGCCATGATTGCTGCCATTACGGTGGTCATTAACTTTATTACTAATGGTGATTCCAGCGTTATTTTAAGCGCCGGGCTTATTTTGGCACTTAACCTCATTGTCGTTACTAATTATTGTTTTGCTGCATTCTCTTCTATATCCATTGCCAGGCTGTCCCGGGTAATTAATTATCTTTATTTGCCAATCCTTTTCATACTCTTTGGCATTCTGTTCGTGCTATCGGTGCTGCAAATTGGCCCCGCCAAGCAAGACGCGCAAACACGCGAAGACCTGGCTGCCAGTGTCCGTAAAGCCTACGACTACACCATGAGCAACAAAAGACTTCCTACCAATGCCAGTGACGTTGTGGTCAATCAGACAATTAGTTATTCGAAGAAAAGCAACACCACATATGAAGTGTGCGGAGATTTTAAAACATCCCGTAAGGCCGATTCTTACCCTCGTGACACCTCACAGTCTCAGTCAGACGGTTACGCCTACGCTGAAATGTTCTATGCCTCTCAACCCGGTCGCAATTGTTTTACTTTTTCATCGAATGTCCTTGAACTCGAAAATGCAACGGCGCAGTAGCGGTAGTATTTTCACTGCTTGGCGCGTATAATTAAGCACAAGCAGTATGCGTATTTCAGATGTTACCATCGAAAAGTTGCTCGAGCGCAGTGGTGTGGCTACAAAGGAGCAAGTCGGTACCCTTAAAGCAGAGGGTGCGCGTTCAAGGCGCCCGCTTCAGGCACTTGTTATTCAAAATGGCATCATCAGCGAAAAAGACCTCGTTAAAGCCTTTGCCGACTACGCACAAATTCCTTTTGTCGAAATCGACCCCCGTGATATTCCTCACGACACACTGAACAAAATCCCCGAACGTATTGCAAGGCAGTATAACGCCGTGCTGTTTAAAATTGACGAAGACGGCACAATGCATCTTGCCATGGATGACCCCGATGATGTCCAGGCAGTTAACTTTATTCAGAAGCAAATTGGCGAAAATATCAAACTCTACATTGCCACGCGCAACAATATTCTTTCGTGCCTTGAAAATTATCGCGGGGATGTCAACCAAGAACTCAACCAGGTTATTGATGTCCAGCGTGAAGATAACGGCGATGGCCAGGCCATTACCGAAGCTGACGTCTCTGAGGATTCGCCGATTGCCCAGACGGTCAACCTTTTGCTTGAATATGCTATTCGCTCAAATGCCAGCGATGTTCACATTGAACCGCGCGAAGACTACGTACAGGTACGCTACCGTATTGATGGCGTTCTAAAAGAGGTCAACCGTTTGCCCCGCAACGTTGTTAATGCACTCATTAGCCGTATTAAAATTCTGTCCAACCTGAAAATCGATGAACGCCGCGTCCCGCAAGACGGCCGTTTCAAAATAAAAGTAGCCGGCAAACAATATGCTCTTCGTGTCAGCACCCTGCCAGTCGTTGACGGTGAAAAAGTAGTCATGCGTATTCTCGATGAATCAAACCAAGCCGTTACACTTAAAGACCTCGGCTACTGGGGACACTCGCTCGAGGTTATCTCCCAGGCGTTGCACGATCCAAACGGCATGATTCTTATTACCGGGCCAACGGGTTCGGGTAAGTCTACCAGCTTGTTCAGTATTCTGACCATGCTCAACACTGCCGATGTAAATATATCAACAGTAGAGGACCCGGTAGAATATAAAATTCCCGGCGTTAATCAAACCCAAACCAACTCCAAGGCTGGCATGACATTCGCCAGCGGCCTGCGCGCACTTTTACGCCAGGACCCAAACATTATCATGGTTGGTGAGGTTCGTGACAGCGAGACGGCCAACTTGGCCATTCAGGCAGCACTTACCGG
>DATHGD010000090.1:0-10121 GCA_035317765.1 Saccharimonadales bacterium (SeqCode)
TTGCCGTCATGGGCGACCCCACACTGTTGATTCTCGATGAGCCCGCCAAGGGCTTTGACCCGGTCAACCGCCGGCTTCTTATGGACATTATTGAAGAGCATCAGGACCAAGGGGCAACAGTGATTTTTGTAACCCACCAAATGGAAGAAGTAGAGCGTCTTTGTGATCGAATTTTACTATTAAAAGACGGCGAAAGCAGGCTATACGGGACAGTCGATGAAGTAAAAGATGAATTTGGCGGCATGGTGCTTGAAATCGTTTCTGAAAGTCCGGTTCCTAAAAACGACAAACTGTATTCGTATCAGCGCAGGGAAGGCAACGTAACATTACTTGAGCCAAAAGCCGATCTGCTGGCCATCCAACGATCACTGCTAAGTGCCGGCGTTGCCTATAGCCGCTTTGAACTAAAGCGTCCTTCGCTTGACGATATTTTTGTCGAAATTTACGGTAAACACGCCAAGGAGGAAAACTAATATGCACAACCTTGGCACCGTTATCCGTTTTGAGATTGGGCGAACCCTTAAAAAGAAGAGTTTCTGGCTAGCAGCACTTGCCATTCCGGTAGTGGCAGTTTTTGTTGGGGTTATCATTTTCTTTTCCAACAAAACAACCGATGAACAATCACAAAACCTTGCCAAAGAGCAATTTACAATCGGCATAACAGATGAATCTCATCTTATTTCACCAAAACTGCTCGAATCAGTTCACGCTCGTCCCATTGCCACGCCACAAGAAGGCGAGCAAGCGGTTAAGTCGGGCCAGCTCGATGCTTACTTTCACTATCCAAAAGATATCAGTAAAGATACAGTAAGCGTACGCGGCAAAAACGTTGGACTATTCAAAAATGGTCGCTATGAAGACTTGGCAGGGCAGCTGCTGAAACAGTCGGTCAGCGCAAAAACCAACCCGGGAGTGGCCACTGTGCTTCAAGGATCAACAAAATTCAACTCGCTCACCTATACTTCTGATGGTCAGGTAGACAAAGGCTTTCTTAACGTTATTGCTCCGGGTGTCTTCCTTGTGTTGTTTTACTTTATGATTGCCACATTTGGTAGCCAGATATTAACCAGCATCACCGAGGAAAAAGAGAATCGTGTTATTGAAATGATTCTGGCAACGATTAAGCCGACAACACTGTTAGTGGGCAAGCTGTTTTCGGTCATATCTTTGGCTTTCATACAAATGTTCGTTATCTTGATTCCAACCATTGTAGGATATCTGTTCTTCAAGGACCAACTGGCGCTTCCGAATCTCGACCTATCAACCTTGCCGCTTGACCCGACCGCCATAGGTCTTGGTGCAGTTATATTCATGGTGAGTTTCCTTCTTTTTACAGGCATACTCATGACGCTCGGCGCCGCTATGCCAACCGCAAAAGAGGCGGGCGGATTTATGGGCGGGGTGTTCGCGCTGTTATTCGGACCTCTCTACGCTGCACCACTTTTTGTGACATCGCCCGACTCAACGATCGTTCAGTTTCTAAGCTACTTTCCCCTCACCGCGCCAATTCCACTGTTGCTTCGAAATGCAGTCGGAAACCTGCCTCTTCACGAAGCACTCATTGCCATTGGCATACTTCTGCTTACAACCCTGATAGTTATTAGCATTGGTGTACGAATCTTTAAATTTGGAGCACTCGAATACAGCCGCAAATTAAGCATGAAAGAAGTAATGGGACGAAAAAGCTAACCGTTTGGTTAGCTTTTTAATATCACGCGCAACAATTTTAAACCATTGCAATAATCGCAAGAAGAAGCAACGTTACCGCTGCAAGAGCTGCGACTGCAAGGGCGAGTCTGGTTGGCTCAAAGTATTCTGACTTCTTTTGCTTTTTATTCGTTGTCTTTGCAGGTTGTTTCGTCATAATACAAGTGTAGCGTACTGCTCATTTCTCGACAACCCACTTATGCTTACGGTATACTAGCCATACTATGGAACTACTCCTACGCGAGCTAACAAAAGTCTTTAAAGGCGAAATTACCGATGACGGCCATGTTCTTCGCGCCCACTCGCACGATGCAAGTATATACGAAATGCACCCCGAAGCGGTGCTGTTTCCCCGCGACTCTGGCGATGTGCAACAACTTGTTGCGTTTGTCTCTGGGCACAAACATACTCATCCCTCACTTTCAATTACCTCACGGGGTGCCGGCACCGACATGACCGGGGGCGCCATTGGCAACTCGCTGGTTGTTAATATGACAAAACACTTTAAGGCGATTCATAGCGTTACCGCCAACGAACTGCATGTCCAACCTGGTGTATTTATGCGCAGCGTTGGGCCGCTGCTCGATCAAAAACAGGTGATGATCGGTAGTGTTCCGGCCAGTCGGCAGTGGTGCACAGTGGGCGGAATGGTGGCCAACAATGCCGGCGGCGAACAATCGCTGCGTTATGGCAATACCGAAAATTTTGTTAAAAAACTGAAAGTGGTATTTGGCGATGGAAAAGAATATACAGTCGAACCACTTACCCGGCGCGAACTAACCGCCAAAATGAAACAACGCGACTACGAAGGCGAATTGTATCGGCGCCTATTTACGCTGATTGAAGAGAACTACGATATCATCCGCAACGCACGTCCGCGCGTTAATAAAAATTCAATGGGCTACAACCTTTGGAGCGTATGGGACCGTGACACCGGTATGTTCGACCTGACCCGCCTAATTACCGGCAGCCAGGGAACACTCGGAATTATTACCGATATCACTTTTAAACTTATTCCCAAAGCAAAGCATAGCGGTCTGCTTTTGCTTTACCTGCCAAATAACAAACAACTGGCCGGCATTATTCAAACAGTTTTAGCGCATCGGCCGGCCACATTCGAAGGTTTCGATGACATTACATTTGAGCTTGGTATTAAGTATTTTAGTGTTTTTCAAAAAGAACTGGGCACAAAAGAGTGGCTCAAACAACAGGCCAGTTTACTCAGTTCGGTAGCAAAATTTAAGGGTCATTTGCCAAACCTGGTGTTAATGGTCGAATTCGAGGGCGACACGGTCACCGAAGTAGGTGAAAAGATAGCCAAATTACAGCGCGAATTAGCCGGATTAAAAATAAAAATGGAAGTTGCTGGCAACGAAGAGGCGAGCAGCAAGTTCTGGCAGATTCGCCGGGCAAGCCTGTCACTTCTGCGTGAGCGCGTTCATAATAAGTTCGCTTCGCCATTCATTGATGACCTTACCGTGCAGCCAAAATATCTCCCCGAATTTTTGCCAGAACTCCGAAAAATAATCCGTAAATATAACTTGCCCGCAACCATTGCCGGACATTTTGGCGATGGCAATTTTCATATCATTCCGCTCATGAATATTCAAAGTCCAGCTCAGCAGGCAAAGTTAGAGCCAACCATGCGTGAAATAATTCCGTTGGTATTAAAATATGGCGGCACGCTGGCTGGCGAGCACAATGACGGCATGGTACGTGGTCCGTGGCTGCCAGCCGTGTTTGGCGATGACGTGTATCAGCTTTTTCGTCAAACGAAGGAAATCTTTGATCCGCAATACATTTTTAATCCGCACAAAAAGACCGATGCCAGCTGGGATTTTAGCATGAAGCATATTCGCACCACCAATAAAGACGAAATCATCAAGTAACAGCCCGAGTAGCCTTGACTACCATTACTTGACAATGTATAGTATATATATGACAACAGTCGCACAATCTATTGGCTGCGTAAAGGCTGCTACCGAAATTATCGGAGATAAGTGGACACCTCAACTACTCCGTTTCTTTGTGAACGAAGAAGTAGTACGGTTTTGCCAACTGCAAGACTTAGTAGGCGGCATCAACCCCCGAACGCTCTCGGCGCGCCTGCTGAGCCTTGAACAATCAGGTATTATCAAAAAACTCACCACCGAATCAAGCACGCGCTGCGAGTATTCCTTAACCCAAAAAGGCAAGGGGCTGCTGCCGATTTTGCACGACATGGAAGCCTGGAGCGAAAAATACGCTCCAAGTCGACATTAAGGCCAGTCTCAGCTAAAAACGTTACAGTAGTATTTATGAGAATATTGTTGATTGAAGACGAACACAAAATTGCCCGCGCACTTAAAAAGGCGCTAGAGCAAGAGAGCTATGCTGTTGACGTGGCCTACGATGGCGATGAGGGCTATGCCATGGCTACCACCGAACCGTATGACGCGGCAATTATCGACCGCATGCTACCCGGTGAATACGATGGCATCGCTATTGTAAAAGCAATGCGCACGGCGAAAATTCATACACCCGTGCTGCTGCTTACGGCACTTGGGGGCATTCGCGATCGTACCGAGGGGCTTGATAGCGGCGCTGATGACTATTTAGTAAAACCGTTTGCGCTGGAAGAGCTTTTAGCCCGCGTACGCGCGTTGCTGCGCCGCCCAACCCAGCAACAGTCAACAACGCTCACGGCAGGCGACCTGTCCCTTAATACGCTTACCTATGAGGTACGGCGCGGCGATACCAGCATTCAACTAACGGGTAAAGAGTTCGCATTACTTGAATATTTACTTCGCAATCAAAATCGACCATTGCCAAAAGAACTGATCATTTCGCACGTCTGGGATTACGATGCCGATATTTTGCCTAATACCGTTGAGGTGTACATTAAATATCTGCGCGCAAAAATAGACCAGCCGTTTAAAACTCAGATTCTGCATACTGTCCGCGGGTTTGGCTATAAACTCCAGGCGAGCGAGTAGCTGCCGCTCTAATGTTTGAATCTGCCACCCTGAAGCTAACGGTATGGTACCTGGCAATTATTATTGCCATCAGCCTGTTATTCAGCGTGGTCATTTACTCAATCGCATCTACTGAAGTTAACTCGCGAATCGGCTACCTTCAGCAAACCGGAAAGCCAGAACTTCGCATCAGTCAAAGCCTCAATGACATGCGCGAAGCCCAGGTGCATAAGGCCGAAGCCAACCTGGTTATGTCGCTGCTTATTACAAATGTGTGCATTTGGATTGCCGGTGGCATTGGCAGTTACTACCTTGCCCGCCGGACACTGCTTCCTATTGAAGAAGCCCACGAGGCTCAGTCGCGTTTTACCAGCGATGCCAGCCACGAGCTCAGAACACCGCTTGCCAGCATGAAAACAGAACTCGAGGTTGCGCTTCGCGATAAAACCCTGCCGGTCAGCGAAATGCGCGAATTGCTGGAGAGTAACTTGGAAGAGGTAGATAAGCTGACAAAACTTTCTCATACGCTACTGCAACTTTCGCAGCTTGACCATCAAAATATTGAACGGGAAAAAGTCGCGCTTGAAAGTGTTGCAAAAGCAGTCATGAAGCAGTTCGACAAAACAGGCAGGCGCATGGAGCTAGTCGAGCATAAAATTCCCGCAGTGTATGCCAATAAGCCTGCCATCGAAGAGCTGCTTACTATTTTGCTCGACAATGCGCTTAAATATAGCCCTAACGATTCGCTGGTGCGAGTGGCGTTAGTGAAGCAAAAACAACTGTCCGGGTTTGAGATTACCAATACGGGCGATGGCATACCTGCCGAAATTTTGCCCTATATCTTTGATCGTTTCTATCGCGCCGATGCCTCGCGTACCAGTGGAGAAAAGAAGGGGTACGGCCTTGGGCTGTCGCTGGCTAAAAAAATCGTTGAACTCCACGGGGGAGAACTCACCGTGAGCAGCGCGCCACAACAAACAACTACATTTCGCGTTCTACTGCCAAATCTCAGCATTTTGCAAGCAAAAAATAAGTCTTAACCCTTATATTCATAGTGTCAACATAATTAAGGAGACACTATGAATGTCATAAGCAGGGGAGTCAGAAATGCTCTTCGCAGCCCATTAAAATCAGGGGCCGTTATTGTAATGCTCGCAGTCAGCATCGGCCTTGTGCTCGCAATGCTCGTTGCCCGTTCAAGCGTTGATGCAAAAATCAGCGAAATTAAAGCCACTACGGCAACCGGTATTACTATCAGTCCCGCAGGTGTCCAAGGCGGTATGGGTGGAGGTGACGCTCTCACGGCCGACCAGGTAAAGACAATTACCGCAACGCCTCATATTAGCAGTGCGAGCTCAACGCTTACCGACCAGCTTGGGACAGAGGACACTAACCTGATTTCATCGCTCGCACTAGGCAACCTCGGACAGCGGCAAATGCGTTTTGAGCAAAAAACAGACTCCGCGCAAACAATGCCAGGCGGAGCCAGCGGCGATACTGTCCCGCGTAAAGCCATGACTCCGCGCACCACCGTCACGGGGACAAGTAACGCAACAACCATTGTAAAAAGCGACAAGCTGACAAGCGGCGCTATGATTAATGGAAACAGCGAAGACCTCGAGGCACTTGTTGGTAAAACGCTGGCAGAAAAAAATAACCTATCTGTAGGAAGTACATTTACTGCATATGGCAAAACAATAACCGTTAAAGGAATTTTCTCAAACGGAAGTGTCTTTCAAGACAGCGGTATTATCATGCCACTTGCCACCGTGCAAACGCTTACCGGTCAAGCTGGCGCAATCAGTAGCGTTACAGCAGCAGTTGATAGCAGTGACAATGTAGCCAGTGTCGTTACTGCGCTAAAAAGCGCTCTCAGTGACAAGGCAGACATCGTCAGCCAGCAGGAACAGGCTGCAAATAGCGTCAAACCGCTTGAAAGCATTGCAAACCTTGCGCTTACCGGCGTTATCGGAGCAGCAATTGCCGGAGCGATTATCGTGCTTCTTTCGATGATTATGATCGTCCGTGAACGTCGCCGCGAAATTGGCGTCATTAAAGCAATTGGCGGTACAAATATAAAAGTCATCGCTCAGTTCATGACCGAAGCGCTTACTCTCACTATCATTGGCGGCATCATCGGCCTGGGGCTTGGTGTGGCCGTTAGCGGACCGATCACACAATCACTCGTGGCGGGCAGTGAAACCGGTGGCTCGGCAGCGACACGCGGCCAAGGTAGTCCGCAAATACGAGCCGGCAGCTTTGGCGGCGTGTCGGCCCAGCTTAGGGCAAACGTTACCTCAGTTACCAGCACCATCACACCGCAAATTTTTATGAGCAGCATCGGTATCATGCTACTGATCGCCATAATCGGCAGCGCCGTTCCAGCATGGGCCATTGCGCGCATTCGACCAGCCGAAGTATTAAGAAGCGAATAAGAAAGGAATAATTTATGCTAACCGTTACACAACTTACCAAAACTTTTGAAGCAGCCCACGGTGAGGTGAGGGCCATACACAACGTCAGCTTTACCGTAAAAACAGGCCAGTTTGCCTCAATTATCGGCAAAAGCGGCAGCGGCAAAACCACATTGCTTAGCCTCCTTGGTGCCCTCGACTCGCCCAGTAGCGGCAAAATACTGGTAGATGAAATCGATATTGCCAGACTTTCGGGTCACGAGCAGACCAACTATCGCGCTCATAAAATTGGCTTCGTATTTCAGCACTACAACCTCATACCAAACCTTACTGCACTCGAAAATGTCATGCTTGCTCTTGAATTTGGCGGCGTACCGGCCCACGACCGTATTGAGCGGGCAATACAGCTGCTAAGCGATGTAGGGCTTAGTAGCGAAGAGCAAAAGCGTAAGCCCGGACGCCTTAGCGGGGGACAGCAGCAGCGTGTGTCTATTGCGCGGGCGCTTGCCAATCGTCCGGCAATCATTCTGGCCGATGAACCAACTGGCAACCTGGACAGTGAAACAGGCAAAAAGATATTTGACCTACTTCATAGCTTGTCGCGCAGTGAAAATACCACTATTCTGGCCGTCACGCACGACCTCGATATTGCCGGCAAAACCGATCGCACATTTACCTTAAAAGACGGTACAATGCTTGCCGATAAAAGATAGTGTCGTGCTTTTAGCAACATGGCCTATTTCTCAGAATCGACTCAGCATTGTGATCCATACTAAGCTTGTAGTGAGTGTTCACTACATGAGAGCACAAACAACCAAAAGGAGGCACTATGAACTCTAGCAAAACAATGTATCTTAGTAAAAAAGGAATGAAGGAACTAAAAAAGCAAATCGCCCGGCTGGAACGCGATCGTCAAGAAGGCGTACTGCGGCTTCGTGAGCTCGACAAAACCGATGGCCACGATGAGCGCCTGGCGCGGATTGAGCAGCTAGCCAGCATCGAGGTAACCGAAAGTGAGCTTGCCGATAAAAAAATGGTATTCTCACAGGCCAAGTTGTTTCCACGCAAGCGCGATGCCTTCAAAGTGGCAATTGGCTCGGTGGTCGACCTGCTTGATACCAGCGGTCGGATTGTCCGCTACACTATCGTAGAAAGCATTGAAGCCAACCCAAGCGATGGACGGATTTCTATAAAAAGCCCGCTTGGTCAAAAACTGGTCGGCAAACAAATTCAGGATATTGTTGAGTGGAGCGCCGGTTTTCGAACAAACAAGCTGCAACTTGTCGGCATCGGTTGACATCAAATAATACAGTAAAACAAAAAATATGCGCTCGTAAATAACGGGCGCATATTTTATTGCGCTCAGCAAGAGAGGTAGCATCTTAATACGTATTTTTTGCTATAATAACGCTAATGCTCTATTACACAAAAAGCGTCCGTCAAACCCTTAAAGAATTTGATGCCGCCGAAGGCGGCTTAGCCGACAGCGAGGCTGGCGAACGGTTGCAAAAATACGGCCCTAATACTATTAAAATTACCGGTGACCCTTTATGGCGTAAGCTTATCGAGCCATTTGCCAATGTTTTTATGCTGGTATTGTTTATTGCAGCCGGTATTAGTATTTTTCATCACGATTACCTCGATGCTTTTATTATTGGTACGATCATATGTGCCAGTGCGACCATTTATTATGTGCAGCGCTTTTCGACCGAACGGATTATTCGATCACTTAAAAAACACGATGTTCAAATGGTCGAGGTCTTGCGCGATGGCAAAACAGTTGCGATCGATTCCAGCTTTCTTGTTCCTGGCGATGTCATCTCTGTACATGAGGGCGAAAAAGTGCCGGCCGATGCGCGCATACTTAAGGCGCAGTCGCTACGCGTTGACGAATCACAACTCACGGGTGAATCACTTCCTATTACCAAGCAGACCGATGCACTAGCCGGTCAAAAAGAGGTCTACGAACAAAGCAACATGCTATTTCAAGGGTCATTTATCGTAGCGGGCAACGGCCTGGCACTTATAGTCGCTACCGGTAACGAAACCCAATTCGGCCAATTGGCCGCGCTCAGTACTGAGGTAACTGCAAAAAGCCCCGTGCAACAAAAAATAGACAAGCTCCTCACGCAAATTATTGGTGTCGTTGGAGCAATCGCACTGGTGGCATTCGCTCTGTCGATGTTTCGCGGCATGGACATTACCGAGAGCCTGCGATTTGTTATTGTATTATCGGTCAGTGCGGTGCCCGAAAGTTTGCCTGTGGCAATCTCGGTTATTTTGGTCCTCGGTATGCGCCGCATGGCCGCTAAGAAAACGCTCGTACGAACCATGCGCGCTATTGAAACAATTGGTGTTATCACTACCATTGCCACCGATAAAACCGGAACGCTCACAAAAAATCAGCTAACCGTCCAGAAAACCTGGCACCCCGAAGGTACGCATACGCTAATAGAAATACTTGCCCGGACCGTCAACCAAAGTGCTCGCAAATTTCATGATCCGCTTGATACAGCCTTTGCCATGCATGCTAAAGAAAAGGGAATGAAAGAGTACTCTCAGCCCGCACTCGTCAACTTTTCATTTGACCAGTCTGTTGCTATGAGCGGCAACCTTTGGCATAATGGCGCCTCGTATGATCTTTTTGTAAAAGGGGCACCCGAACATGTACTTACGCGGTGCGACCTTACCGAAAACGAACATGAAAAAGCCAGTGCCATGCTGCATAAACTCACCAGCGAAGGCTTTCGTGTTATTGCCATTGCCCATACCAAGTTAACAAAACCTATCAGCAAATTTGACGATCTGCCACACACAAAAAAACTAGCGTTTGACGGCCTTGTTGCCGTGGCCGATGTATTACGGCCAGAAGCTAAAAAAGCTGTTCAGGCAGCCTTAAATGCCGGCGTTACCGTCCGAATGATCACGGGCGACCACTTTGAAACGGCCTATCACATTGGGCGTCAGCTTGGCATGGTAGCTAGCCGCGACCAGGTATTTGATAGCCGGCGTATGAACGTTATGAGCGATAAAGAACTCGAAGGCG
>DATHGD010000091.1:0-7144 GCA_035317765.1 Saccharimonadales bacterium (SeqCode)
GCCTGGGCAACAACACCGGTAAGCTGTGCAAGCCGTTGATCGGTCGATGCTGTTATCTGCCGCCCCGACTGATTAGCGTAGCGGGTACCAAACGTTCCGGTATTGAGCCAAACATCCTTAACATGGAGGACACGGGCGGCCTCAGCGGCTAAATCAATCCGCAGGTACTCACGCGGCCCGCCATTAGTGGGGCCGCTTTCATTTGCGGCAGGGGACCACGGAAAGCCCTGTAACCCAACACTATCTATCAAACCAGCAGGAATAGGGCGAACGTAGGGCAAAAAGCTCACCGCCCGGCCGCCACTCCAGCTATTGGCACCGGGGTAGGAAAGGGTATCGAGCATAACGCTCGCTTTGCTACCTGGAAAATGCTTCTTTTGGTAGGTAACCGCTTTTGTCACACAAGCAGCAAAATCATCGGGGTGGACGCTCGTCCAAACAGGTATATTACCCTCGGGAAGTGGTACCCAGGTGCCCATTTGCGTATCGGTGATACCAGCAGCCTTTATAGCCGCAAAGTAGGTGTCGAGCGCCGTGTCGTATGCCCCGGCACGATAATTTGCCAGACTTACAAGCCCCGTGGGAGTAGTAGGCTCAAAGAAAACCAGCGGTGAAATACCGTAGGTAGAAAATTCGCGTAGTTGCGCCGTGGTATCGCGAGCATAGTCGCGCGCCTCTTGCTCGGAGGTAGGAGTTGGAACAAAAAATGACACCTGCGAAACAATACCGCTCACGCACACCCGTTCGTACTGCACCAGCTTTTTTAGCTGAGGTGACGTGGCTGCCGTCAAACCGGAATGAGTTTTTACCGCCGATGTACAATCGGCAGAACGAGAAGCGGATGGGGTAGCAGCCGCTACTTTTGGCGTTTTTGTCTGCTTTTTCACCACCGAATTTGCCTCCAGGTCTTTTTTAGCAGCGGACGAAACGACAGCTATCGTGTCCTGCGAAGGAGACGTGGCCGTAAAGGCATACGATAACGGCGCTCCAACAAGCGTGGCCAACCCCGTGAGTAATAATGTGATAACTGTTAGTTTTCTACCATAACCCGGATGTCGCTTTATCTTCAAAGTCATTAAATAAATTATACTATGATGTAGCTAGCTTGAACAATAGATTATATTGTTTATGCCATTTCCTTGCTGCTTACAAGGGGAAGTTGAGACTTTCTATTAAAAATATATCACCTTTTGCCCGGCTATCGCTCGAGCAAAAGGTGATACTCATACAGCCAGGTGCCCCTATTTCACAGACGCCTGCCAATCAGTAAATCGTTTATGAAATATATCAATAACCGGAGAATGCTGTGCTGTCTCGAATATGGAATAGAGCTCGGGAGGCGGGGTAAGGGTTAGTGGCTTCCTTCCTTTTCCAGGTTTGGCAGCCTTGTAAAATCCATGCTTTCTGGCGTGCGTTGAAACCGATGTAGGAACAATATACCTGTAGCCCGTTACTCCTGGCGGGTTAAGCATAGCATCAATGACATCATTAAAGGGATGGAGTAGCATTAACCCATCGAGATAGTCCTTAGGTCTTGCAAGCATGACAATAATAACCACCATAGCCCTTGTGTGATTAGTCCTCCTCCATAAATATCTGACATTTTGCCTATTGCTAAATACTGCTTGAGTCGCCAGTAGACATTTATAATATGGGGGTTCCATTTTTCACTTTCGCTAGTCGACAACCTTGGCCTAGAGCAACATAAAGTATACAACAACAGCGTCTACGATGCGACCTGTATAAAACGTTAAGGCAAAAAATGCCACCCGTTACCGCAAGTGTACTACTTGCAGTAACGGGTGGTGTCCGCACAACAGTCTCTGTTTTTTAGTCCCCGAGTTGACTCATTGTCCGCTCATGGAGTGCCGTCACCGCCTCTTGCTCTTTCATTTTCTCAACAAGTGTCTGAAGGCTCCTCGGAGGCGTGAGTATCTGTCTGGCCCTCTTGTCGCTGTTCACCTCGTAAAGCTTATGGGTGTAAGCAATCGTTATGACGTTTGTTGCTATCGTATAGTGCTTGCCCGTAGAACCTGGTGTATTGAACATCGCACGTATAATGCGAACTAGCGGATAACGAAGACCATCACCCGCAAACAGATAGTCGTCTGGTCTGGCCCACATAAGGCCCACAAACACCCAGGCTTTCTCCTGATTGCTCAACTCCCAAAGTTCCGCAAGTGGCCTTTCACCCGAAAATACTGCCCGGGTCGCGGCTTCACATATCTTAGGGTTATACATCTTACGACTCATCTTCGTACCCTTAGTCGAGGTCTAAATATGCACAGGACAGATGTAATAATATACTGGTGCGTGTTATAGGGCAATACTACTACACTATGCTGTTACTCTGGTAACTTATTTAAAACTATTTTATTATACCAAGCGGATATATCCGCTAAAAGACAGGGAAGAGGCTATTTTTATGCTTTTTCATGTTCAGGGTCCAATGGCAAAGTTCCTCGGCACTCTCGTTCAATTCGAGCTTCGCACGCATTCTGGCACCGGAAGTATTAGAACAGCTGAGTTCAGCGAAACCGAGTGTGCGCTGATTGAAGTCACAAACAGGCAAGTTGAGGAGTCTCTGCGCGTATCTTTGCAACATGAAGCTTTCGTCTTTACCGAAAAGACCGGAACGCTTAGTGAGGCAATACAATCCGGAGGGTCTGCATTAGCCTGCCCCTATCACTAGCCAATATCTCCTAAGCACGGCCCCCTCTGCTATAAATGCGGAGGAGGCCGTGCCACCTGCACATTTATATAACTTTATTGACATAAACAATATATTATGCTATTATAAGTAGTGATCCATACTACAGTTTTTGAGAAACTGCCCCGGAGAAGTTATTTAACGGAGGTCATATCCATGAAAACAAGTAAATTACTACTTAGCGCAGCAATTATTAGTTCAATCACCCTTGCCGGGCTTGCCGGTACCGCCTTTGCATGGCACCCTAAAGGGGTTATTACCAAAAAGGTACAAAACATCACCGCAGCCAGCGCTCTAAGCGAAGCCGATACGGCCGCCCAAGCGGTAGCCGCTAAACCTGGCGACACGCTTAAATACGTTATCGAAATCCGTAACGATGGTGCTGCCGACACCAAGGGCTATAACGACATGGCAAAAACCGTCATGACCGATACGCTTCCTGCCGGTATTGAACTTGCCAGTAACCCGACTCAGCGTCAGATTACCGAAAACATCGGCTTGCTTAAGCCAGGCCAGAAGGTAACCAAGGAATACGCCGTGAAGGTGACGTCAAAGACGAACGGAACCATCCAAAATACTGCTTGTTTTACCGGTGACAGCACCGCAAACGATAATCCTCAACAAGGCTGTAACCCAGCTATCGTAAAAGTGACCGTTCCCGAAACACCAGTTCCCCCTGTGGTTCCTCCTGTTACCCCTGAAGCTCCAGTAACACCAACTGCGCCAGTTACTGAAGTTCCCGCCGAACTTCCTCACACCGGCCCGGCTGAAACAATGCTTGGCAGCATGTTTGCCATCGGAGTTGCTTGGTACGCCATTCACCGATACGTTAATTCAAAAAAAGAATTGACCAGCGCTCTGTTAAATCGCTAAAATCTGGTTCACAAAATAACAAAAAACCGCTCATAATGGGCGGTTTTTTGCTACGCAATACACAGGAAAAGCACCAACATTCCCGTAGTTGGCATTAATCGGCTTCCCCCAGGGGGCCCAATCACGGTACAAGTGCTAGAGGTTCATAAGCCATACTTCTAAAAGTTGACGGGCAGACTTACTCAACGCTGGTTGCCGGCCTGGCCGCCTTCGAAGATCATCGATCGTCAGCAGAGTATTCTGAAGCTCTTTTGCCGTACCCGAACTTGTGTGTCGCCTTACGAAGTCACCCCAAATTCGCGAGGCTCTTTGTAGTGGAATTCCAATCTTATTCGTAAACGCAATGAAATCTGCGTGGGTCACTGTCTCGCTACCGCTTCTTTCGCGGTGAGGCTGCCTAGCCAACTGCTTGGCTTTTGCAAGCGAGGCTTCCCATCCGCCAGCAGTCTCGGCGAACGCCACTACCTCCCATAACACACCATCACTCATGCCCTCGATGGCCTGGAATAAGCGTTCACGAGCCTGTTCTGCTTCAGATTTACCCATTTAAAACACCTCCGAATATGAGAACCTCCAGCTACATGTCTAATATATACCACATGCACCTCCTTAGTCACTAGCAGTAAGAAAACGGGCTTCTTTTTCACTGTTTTTTTATGTAATTATTAACTTTTCCTTAAAATATCATTGTAAAAAAGACTATAAAGGTGTAGGGTGAAAGGAGAAAGGTTGTGAGATGAGAGCGGAACGAACGAAAACCAAAGCAATACGCAGAAAGCGGCTTGCATTAATTTTACCAGGTCATAACGAAGAACTCATCCTCGCAGCTACTATCCAATCCGCCGTTATTGCCGGATTGAGTCTAAAAGATATTTACGTTGTTGACGACAACTCCAGCGACCGCACACGCGAAATCGCTCTGAAGCTATTGCCAACACAAAATGTCCTCACCGTTGCCCGAAGCGGCAAAGCCGGTGCGGTTATGCAGGCAATTAAAAAATTCGATATCGTAAAGCGCTACACCTGGGTGCATGTTGCCGATGCCGATAGTATTTTTTGCCCGGATTACTTTCGAATTTACAAGAAATACCTTAACACTAAAAAGTGGTCGGCGGCCGTTGGGTTTGTACAAAGTATGCCAGGTAACTGGATAGCCACCTACCGCAGCTTTAGTTACACCTACGGGCAACATATTTTTCGGCGGCTTCAGTCGTGGGCAGGAATGATTTCGGTGCTACCCGGACCGGTTACCTGCTTTAAAACCGATATCCTTAAGAACCTCGATTTTAGCGCCGAAAGCCTTACCGAAGATTTTGACTTAACGCTGCAAATTCATCGTAAAAAACTCGGCCGCATTCGCTTTATTCCCGAGGCTATTAACTACACGCAGGATCCTCGCACATTGAGCGATTTTATTAACCAGACGTTGCGTTGGCAGCGCGGTTTTTTTCAGGGACTTCGAAAATACAATATCGGTTTGCGTCCGCATATGATTGATGCGGGTGTTGGCTACCAGATGATCGAAAGTATATTTTACCTGTTTCAGATGATATTCATTTTCCCGCTTCTGCTCGTTGCCAGTCAAAGCTGGGCTTCGGTGCTGGCGCTGCTTGCGGCCGATTACGCGGCAATTATCGTGCTGGCTGTTTTTTCTGCATTTGCCGCCCGGCGTCCTGCTATTTTGCTGTCCCTACCGTACTTTTACGTACTGCGGCTTATTGAACTTGGTGTATTCATTCGAGCATTCGTAGAAGTTATTATTTTGCGGCGGTTTCAGACCGTTTCCCACGGCTGGAAAACAGAGGGCCGCCGCTACGAGATTGATGCGAGCGACCTGCGGAGTATGCAATGAAAAAAACACAGACCAAGCGCATTGCCAGCTGGCAAGAGAACATTCGCGCAGCTTCGCCATTTGTTATACTATGCGGCTGCGTAGCGGTGTTTTACTTTTTGTACCGCATCGTCTTAATTGCGTATCCGGTGGCTATTATCGAACAAAATGCTTTTAACCCAAAACACCCCGAAGTAGTTGTATGTGGCCAAGAAGAGGGAAGTCATCTTAAAGATCCTGCGCCTGTTCTCTCAGCCAGCTACCAAAAACGCATTCACGACCAGGCGCCGCTTGGAAGCAACCTCGTACCCAACCCCGGGCTCAATGACGTTGACCAAGAGACGGGGCAGCCGGTCGGCTACGGACACAGTATTGAAAATGACACCAGTAAATATCAGTATTTACAGGAAGCCGATAAGCCTGGCAGCCTCTTTTTGCGGACTACCGATACCCAAAAAGACAGCAATGCTCCCACACCACCGGCATGGCTGACAGATTTTGCAACCGTTGAACCAGAACACACCTACGCCTACAGTTTCGAATACCGCAGTAATACGCCGGTAAAGGTGTCTATTGAATATACAAAAAAAGACGGCAAAACGGGATACATTGGCGTTGTTACCCTAAAACCTGCAAAAACCTGGCAACTCTTTACGGCTCATTTTGACAATACCGCCGATATTGCTTCTATCCGAATCGATACAAACGGCACAATTCCTGGCATAGTCGACACGCGCGCCTTTGACATTCACCGCATAAAAGACGCCGAGCTAAGTAAAGGCCTGGTAAGCGTTACGTTTGATGATGGCTGGGAAAGCGTTGACTCACATGCGCTTGAGTTGCTTACTAAGCACCACATTCGCACGACCCAGTATATTATTAGCGATGTTGCCGCCAAAAGCGTACCTGAATACATGAACTACGATGCAGTCACCAGGTTTAAAAAAGCTGGCCACGAAATAGGTTCGCACAGCCTGACGCATTGTAATCAGACAAAGCTTGACACTGCATCAATAAAAAACAACGCCATTGCCAGCAAACAAACGCTCGAACAACAAAAACTAGGACCCATTACCAGTTTTGCGTATCCGCTTGGACAATACAACGAAGCGACTCAAGACATTTTCTCCAAGCACTATCAATTCATCCGAACGTCCGACTACGGATTCAATGATCGCTATTTCGATGAGACAAACGTGCACTCCATAGGTATTCTTGACACAACCACCGATCATGAGCTAAAGATGTGGCTCGACTTTGCAAAGACCCACCATCAATGGGTCGTATTCGTGTATCACCGCGTGAACGACTCAGGCGAATATAACGTTACTACCCAGCAGCTTGACCGACAGCTAGACCTGATAAGCCAAAGCGGCCTTCAAACTCTGCCGCTTGGTGAAGCCGGCAAACAAATACGCCACAACTAGTTTTCTTCAGCCTGGTCGTAGAGCAAAAGACCGATATCACGCTCACGAAGCCCCCGCACAAACATATCAAACGCCTGCGTGTCCGCGCTTTCGCTAGACGCGCCAGGTTGCCAATACGACCAGTCGACATGTTCGTCAACTTTGGATTTATCGGCCGCAAACAGATTAACAGAAACATCAAAACCCTCTTTTTTTACCACTTCGGCCTGCTGCGTAACACCCGCAAGTATGTCTTGACGCTGCTCGGTCGTAAGGCTGATTTGTGCGGCTACGTCACCGGTATACATATACTTAAACGTACCA
>DATHGD010000092.1:0-7906 GCA_035317765.1 Saccharimonadales bacterium (SeqCode)
TCGTTAAGAAAGTTATACAATCAAAACCTGACTTATATGAATGGTTCTCTAATGAATGGATCCATTTAGTCGCTCTTCATCCGGACAAGAAAACACTGTATGTCTTGAAAGAGGGTGAGTTCGTGCCGTATACGCCTCTTACAAAAAGCATACCCACCATGCACAATGTATCTCGTACGTTTGAAACGACCAAGAAAATGAAAACAAATCAAATTTTGGATGCCACGCAGGAAAACTTGCCGGTGCACATAATAAAATAGGACAACACATATGTTAATGCAACTTCTCACCATGTTAGTGCTCATTCCAATTCTCGGCTTTGTCGGCTGTATTCTTGCACCTCGAAAATGGGAGCGTACAATTTTTGGAGTCGCTATTACGGCGATACTTTTAGAACTTGCCGCGTTCCTAATTTTTGGGTATCAATGGCTGAGCACGGGCGCTTCCCCTGTATTTACAAGTATTGGATCTTTGTACGCGAGCCATAGCTACACCTTTAATCTTGATTTTTATTTTGATAAGATCGGGGCGGTATTTTTGGGGATGGCTATAATTATGACGACTCTTATTTTCGTTTTCAGTAAATACTATTTGCACCGCGAACAGGGCTTTAAAAGGTTTTATAGTACGGTTCTTCTCTTCTTTACTGGATTATCGCTCATCATTCTTGCCGGTAATTTCGAAGTACTCTTTTTGGGATGGGAGTTCATTGGTATAAGCTCAGTATTGCTCATTGCTTTTTATAGAGATCGATTTTTGCCGGCTCGAAACGCTTTAAAAGTTTTTTCGGTGTATCGAATTGGCGATGCTTTCTTGCTTGCAGCTATCTGGTATGCGCACCATATTTTCGAGAAAAGTATCAATTTTTCTGAATTTTCAGGACTCATCGTACAGCACGGAAATAGCATCGTCATTCTTGGTCTTCTACTACTCGTGGTTGCCATGATTAAATCTGCGCAGTTCCCGTTCTCATACTGGTTGCCACGCGCTATGGAGGGCCCCACCTCGTCGAGTGCAATCTTTTACGGTGCGCTTTCTGTACACATGGGGCTCTTCCTGCTCCTAAGGACATATCCGCTTTGGGAAGGTAGCATTGGGCTCCGAATTGCTATTGCGGTACTCGGCCTCGTGACCGCGATTGTCGCCTCATCGATTGCCAGGACTCAATCGTCCATTAAAACGCAAATTGCGTACGCATCCATTACTCAAATTGGCATCATGTTCATTGAGCTTGCAGCCGGACTTCACTGGCTGGTACTGTTCCACTTTATGAGCAACGCTTCTTTAAGGGCGTATCAGCTACTTATTTCTCCGTCCGTTGTAAGCTATCTTATTCATGATCAGTTTTTCTCTTTCGTGTCTCCTCTTCAAAGGATCAAGGATACATTTTTAGGAAGACTCCGTGCAACGTTCTATATTCTGGGTATCAAGGAATGGAACATGAATACAGTGGTGAGCCATTACGTATGGAAGCCATTAAAGTCTATCGGGCGTGTGTTTGCCTTCCTCGACCGCCTTTCTGTCCAGATAATTGCATTAGTTTTCTTTTTGATTTCTCTAGCAACTGTCGCATCGGTAACACTCTCCACTAACGTACTGCTTGCTATTTCTACGAGTGCAGCCATCATCAGCATCTTCTTCTACATACGGGCATATACAACAAAAAACACTGCCAAGACGTGCTGGAATCTTATCATGCTAGGACACCTTTACGGAGCACTTTTCTTGGTTTTAGCGACTACAGGAAACTGGAAGTATCTTGCTATGTATGGTGCGGGGGTAGTGGCAGCATTTATAGTGGGCCATGCGTGTCTCCGGTACCTGGAAGTAAAGGGTCAGCCGACTGCACTGCGCGATTATCAGGGCGCTATATATGCATTCCCAAAGCTCGGCAGTGTCTTTTTTATCGTAGCGCTTCTTTTTATGGTGTTTCCTATTAGCCCCTCTTTTTTGGCACAAGATATTCTTGTAAGTTTGATCCCCGGAAATCATGCGTTTCTGGTAGTACTCTTTTGTCTCTCCTACCTACTCGTTGGAGTGAGCACTATACGCTTATATACAAAAGTATTCTTTGGGCCGCATAAAACGAGCCATCATGAAATAGCTTACAGATCTTCTTAGCGATACTGTAAAAAGCACTCAGCTAGCCAATGAGAGCGCGGACCTCGTCCGTGCTTTTTGTATGCATGAGTTGGTCGCGCAGTTCGCTGGCACCAGGAAAATCACGAATGTATATTTTGAAGAAACGCTTTAGCGGTTCGAAGCGGCGTGGCTCAAGTTCGGTCGAGTACTTATCAAAGAGGTCGAGGTGAAGATTAAGCAGAGCTACCAGTTCTTCGCGTGTATGCTCTTTCTTCTCGACTTCAAACGCAAACGGATTGGTAAAAATACCGCGGCCAATCATAACGCCGTCAATGCCATATTTTTCTATCAGTTCTTCACCGTGCTGGCGGTCGCGAATGTCGCCATTAACGGTCAGCAACGTTTGTGGGGCGATTTCGTCCCGCATGGCTTTTATGTCTGAAATAAGTTCGTAGTGCGCATCTACTTTGCTCATTTCTTTTCGGGTACGGAGATGAATAGTAAGGTTTGCAATGTCTTGTTTAAAAATGTGCGTCAGCCAGTCGCGCCATTCATCGGTAGAGCTGTAGCCAAGGCGCGTTTTAACACTTACTGGCAGGCCGCTTGTTTTGGCGCCGGCAATAAGTTTGGCAGCAAGTTCAGGTGTTCTAATAAGTCCGCTGCCCCCACCGCTTTTAATCACCGATTTATCAGGACAGCCCATGTTAATATCAATACCAGCAAAGCCCATCTCTTTTAACCCGAGCGCCATTTGAGCAAACTGCTCCGGTCTGCTGCCCCAAATTTGAGCCACCATTGGTTGTTCGTCTGCGGTAAAGGCCAGACGACCACGCGTGCTATGAACACCCGCCGGGCTGCAATAGCTGCTGGCGTTAGTAAACTCGGTAAAATAGATGTCTGGCGGAGCGGCACGTTCCACTACATGGCGAAATACAACGTCAGTAACTGCCTCCATAGGGGCTAAAATAAAAAACGGTTTTGGTAGATTTTGCCAGAAGTTCATTGATGTATATTATACCATGTTTTTGTGTATTCTTCCGCACATACTACCCGAGAAAAGTTCTCTCAAGGGTAGTATGTGCGCGGCTTGAAGAAAAGCGTGTTACTTGCCATCGCAGGTGTAGTTCGGCTTCACGGCACGTTCATCGAGGCATCCTGCGCTGGCGCATGAATTGCATACTTCTTTGCCTGCTTTTTCCTTGCAACAAGGACAAAGAGGAGTTCCTGGTTTGAATAAACGTGGCCCACTGAACAAATGCGGGCTATCTATTTCTCGTCTGGATGACTTGGTGGCTGGGGCAGGATCTGGACTTTGCCCTACGGTAGTTTCGGGCGCCTTCTTGCGATGCTTTCCAAGTTTCAACGGTTTCCCCTGACCTGTAGACTGCATGGGCTCTTCACGCCGTAAACGATCGTATCATGAGCAGAGTATACGCACAATATACACATATTAAAAAATACAAAATAAAACACCCATCACGATTGTCTGATGGGTGTTTATAGTATTAGCGGTCGCCGAGTTCAACTTGCGAATTCTCCGACAGGAGGTCTCCGTCCTTTCCCAAACGTTTTGGAAGTTGCAGTTCGGGATTAACATCGCCGCTTGCTTGCCTGGCGGCTATACTACCGAGATGACGTTGATTGAGCGCTGGCTCAGGCGAGCGCTCTGCCTTGTGAGTAGTAGGCTCGGTAGTAAGACGGTCCATGAACTTTGTCATAGTAATACTCCTTTTTTTGATGCTTATGCTATCGAGCTTTTATTATCTCACATTATCGACAAAAACAAAACCTTTATGCTTACGTGCATAAAAAACATCTCTCACTATGCACAAACTCGTTATGCGACAGTGAGAGACGGACAGGAATAGCTTGACCTGTTTTCCATGTAAGTGTTATCTCACACGTCCGTCATGGGGGTATACCTACGGGTTTTCGTTTACGAAGTAGCTTCTGGGCTGAGCCCGCTGTTCGGACTCGGTCATCGAGTTGAAGTACAGGGTGTATTTGGTGGTGAAGGCCTGCTCTGCCTTTGTGCGTGCAGTTGCTGCTGCCTTGAGTCGGTCACTCGTTGCGCTGCCTGTGTGCGGCGCCTTCTTGGCCGCCACGTGTGCCTGAATGGCCTGCTGGTACGCCTTGGCAGCAGAGGTTGCTTCACTGTACTGGGTGCCACCTGACATGCCGAACCTTCCGTAGAAGATGGTGGTGCTATTCCTGTCGAAGTACTCAACAAGAGTAGTTCGGTAAAGAATAACACCTTGGAGTCTAGCTATTATAGCCTAAAGCATACTAAAGATCAATATCTGTTGGATCGGGCAACGCTTCAATGTCCGCTATTATTTGTTGAAGCTCTTGAAGTAAGGGTTGGTTTAAGCCCAGTGAACTAGCAAGTGCGCGCGCTTGTTTTTTGGCGGGTGACTCCTCGGCCCCGTGCCGCGGTTCATCTTTTGTTGCCCCTACATTCCTTTCGGCATATGCGGGTTTACCGTTGAAACAGATGACGCTCGCAGTATCGGTGACGGCCTCATCACTTTTGCGTATAAGGTTGCGATGAGCATACTTAGTACCCTTTTTGTCGTAAATAGCTAGTAATTCGATGTAGAATAGTGTGCTGGTAAAATGATCCAAATAAGAAATAGCCCGGTATCGCACATGGTGTACCCGCGCAAGTGGATAGTCAAGCATTAGTACGTCAATGACGGGGTCATTACCATACGCCTCCTGAAGAAGAGCACGTTCGAACGCGAAGTCGAGCTCTTTTGCAGTAGAGGCCATATAGGTATAGTTAGTCGCAAGTTCTGGGTTTATGTCAGTAGACATATCCGGCACCTGGGCGGAAAAGTCGATCGTAGCACCAACACTGCCAGGTAGCCTGGCAAAATGCGCCTCAATAAGGCGGTCGATTGCACCAATGAGTACTTCCCTGTCTGGTACGTATTCGCCCGGGGGCTCATGCTCGCTCATATTGTAACGATAGCATCTTTCAAGGCGTACAAATAGTAGTTCTGCGGCTTGGAAGATGGACAGGGAAATCATTTTAGTAGGCAGAGGGCGGCGACTGTTGCCGCCTGCCCTCTGCCCGGGTTACCTAGCGCTTACGGGAGTTGACCCACTTCTCCCATCCTTCATCGTTGCGCTTTTTGGCTTCGGGGTCGAAAATGCTTTTCAGCACCGGGGCTCCTTAAGAACTGAGATGTTTTGCGGATTTTGGATCGGAGAGGCAGCTAGTCACCACAGAACCACACGAGGTCCTCGACCTCTTCGGCTTCACCGCCTACGGTGTCGTTGTCTTTCGACATATATTTTCTCACCCCCTTTGCAAGGTAGGGTACTTACGAGATTCCCCGCACCGGCTCAAGGCCAAGGGTGCGGGGAGCCTCAGTGCAAACGAAGGGGTTTGAACCCCCGACCTCTTTGTCCTAAACAGACAAAATGCTCTGCCGGGCTGAGCTACGTTTGCAATAAACTATCAATGATTTCCCTGTCAAGTTGCGACAGGGTGAGAGTTGCTCTCGATCATCCTATCTATCTCTATTATTACACAAAGTATAATAAAAAGCAATATACACCTATTATGTACTCTCGTTGAGTAAATCTTCTTCAAATGCCAGAATTCCTTTGTAGGTTGGCTCGTAAATGCTGCTATCGGGAAGATCGAGCTGCACGATATGACGCCATACCGCTTGAATAAGGCTGCCAAAACGCTGCAGGTCTTCACTGGAAAACTGGGCTTCAAGCGCTACTATTTCGCCCTGGGGCGTTGGTTCGACAAACTGCAACACGGCCCTGTCCACGGTAAAATTGCTGTAACTACGGGAATTTCGGATGAGCAGGTTATAAAACATCAATTGTTGTTTGTATCGGTGTAATTTAATCTTTTCGTAGTCGGTCTTGCCTGTCCAGCTGCGCATGGCTTTGCCGGTTTTGTAGTCGGTTACGGTAATGGTATCATCAACGATATCCACCAGGTCAAGCGCACCGGTAAGATGTGCCTCGCCCAGATAGACCCCCGGGTTGGCAAAAGTTAATTCGGTTTTTTGTGTCTTGGTAAAGCTGCTATATTTGGCTTCAAGAAAAACCGACAGTACATCGCTTCCCTTTTGTTGGTAGTCGATAAAATCCTTCTCGGCTAAGTGCTGGCCACGGAGGTTTTGTTCGAAATCGTGCAAAATATCTTCGGCTGGCCGTTGTTTGCCGGTAGCAACAAGGTGCGCGTGGGCACGTTGCAGCGTTGCATGAACAGCCAAGCCGTATCCGGCACTGGGGCTAATGGCCTGCGGGAAATGAAGCAGGTTTTTCATAAGGAACGTTTGTGGCCCGCCACGAGAAACATCGAGAAAATTATTTAAGTGAGTGCTGCTGAGTTTATAATTTTCAAGCATGGGCCCAAGAAGCGCACGCATATTCTTTTGTGGAGGTGTCACAAGCGTTTCGTACCACAGGTGTTCGGCTCCGCGGGTGAGGCTGGCAATGGTGGCCGGTAGCGTTGGCGTGTTTGCCTGCCACGACTCTCCTGCCAGAAAGCTGGCGGGCAGTGTCGCTTTGCCATTATTGTCGCTGAGGCTGTAGCTTATTAATAAGTGTGATTTCGCCCGGGTCATGGCTACGAAAAACAGGCGCAACCGCTCATCAAAGGTATCGCCCGATGGCGCAAGGGGCAGATTTTCAGGGTAACTGATAAGCCGGCTACGGGTCCGAACGTGCTCGCCCCACGAACTATCAATTGCGCCAACAATGTACACGTGTTCAAACTCTAACCCTTTTGATTTGTGAGCGGTCATAAGATTCACAGCGTCATCAAGGTGAGCCGAGCGTGGCCGGATGCTGGTAATGGTACTGCCTAGCTGGCGATGCATACGGATGAACTCCAGGAACGACTGAAGGCTAGGCGTTTCGCTGGGTTCATATTCGCGCAGCTTGGTGCGAATGGTGCGCAGGGCCTCAAGGTATAGCAAGTAGGTATCGGGGGCTTTGGCGAGTTGCGCGGATGAAAAGAAATGACCGTAGAGGGGTGATACAAACGCTTGTTCGGCAGGCATGGTCTCGCCATCTGTCACTCGCTTCTCCCCCCCTGCCGGCACGCCAATAATCGTATCGAGCATTTGTTCCAGCGGCGTGTGCGGGATGGCCTGCGAGGTGGTTATAAGCCAACCATGGAGCCCGGTGAATGCGGGTGTTACTGCCATGACCTCCATCCATAACTGCTGGTTTTCTTTGGCTTGCAGGCTCAGCTGCCAAATAGTCGTAGGCGCAATACCAAAGGCGGGATGTGCCAGAAGTTCGGGCAGTAGGCTGTCAGCATCTTCGTGGCGCTTTTCAAATAGTGCCACTAGTATGTGGGCGGTAAGTTCAATGAGTTTTATAACCTCAAGGTCAAGAATATTATCGCGGCGTTCATAGTTAACGGCAATATCCATCTCGGCAAAATACGGGAGCAATGCTGAAAGCTCATGGTGCCGGCGAGCGAGTACCGCAATAGATGACGGCTGCACTCCGGCGTGAATTTGGGCGGCAATGGCCGAGGCAAGCCAGGTGTGTTCATCGCCGCGAGTCGGAAGCTCGGCCAGTTCAACGACACTTGGCGTAGTTTTATGGGCCGTCAGCGTTTTGTTGAGCTCTGCTATGCGGTTTTCGAGGCGGTCAGTACCTTGGGTAATGACACTTCGCGCCTGAGAAAGCACCGTTTCAGTGGAACGATAGTTATCGGTAAGCGTAATGAGTATTGTTTGCTCAAACAGCTCGCGGAAGCTACTGATATTGCTGATATCGGCCCCCTGAAAGCTATAAATTGCCTGGTCGTCATCGCCCACGACCAGCACGTTTGGCC
>DATHGD010000093.1:0-7887 GCA_035317765.1 Saccharimonadales bacterium (SeqCode)
TTTTAATACGCTGGGACTCACCGCCGGAAAGCGTATCGGCTTCGCGGTCGAGACTAAGGTACTCAAGCCCAATTTCAACTATATGTTGCAGACGTTCAATGAGCGGCCGTATTATAGTAAGCGCCTTTGGCTCAGTCACCGCCTGCAAGGCAACAACAAGCTCGCTTAGTTGCATGGCAGTAAGTTCGGCTATGGTGTATCCGCCAATAAGCACTCCTAACGCACGTTGGTTAAGGCGAGCGCCGTGGCAAAGCGTACACGGCCCATACGAAATATACGGTGCCACTGCCTTTTGGGTGCGCTCCGAAAGTGTTTTTATATCTCGCTTAATATAACTTTGGGTAAACTTTTCAATAATGCCGGCAAAGGTTACGTTCATAGGGTTTTCGCCGATTTGCATTTTGAACTTGCGCGGTTTGCTGTGTAGCAGCAGGTCCATTTCTTCAGGACTAAAATCGCTCAGCTTTTTATCATTATCGAAAAAGCCTGAAGCACGGAACACATCGTTTTCCCACGGTGCAAACATCGCTACTTGCACGCCGCCTTCGTTGAGTGACTTAGTGGTGTCAAGAAACGTATCCGAAATCACGGTTAGTTTTTTGCCTATTCCGCCACATTCCGGGCACATACCGCGCGGATCGTTAAACGAAAAGAGATTAGAGGCGCCAATAGAAGGCTTGCCGGCACGGGAGTAAAGCAAGCGTAGTATTGTGTAAATATCGGTAATAGTACCAACGGTAGAGTGCGCGCCGCCGCCGAGGCGTTTTTGATCAACAATCACTGCCGTGCTCAAATGCTCAATCGCATCGGCGTCAGGTTGTGGGTAGCGCGGCAACAAATTACGAATAAACATACTGAAGTTTTCGTAAAGCTGGCGCTGGGCTTCTGTGGCAATGGTGTCAAACACAATCGAAGACTTTCCCGAACCAGAAACTCCGGTAAAAATAGTAATCTTACGTTTTGGAATGCGCAGCGAAACGTCTTTAAGGTTGTTTTCGCGTGCACCTCGGATCTCTATATATTCCTGCGCCATGTTATTGTACCGCCTTATAAAGTGGGTGACTATGCTCAATACCGGCTTGCTCGGCTATCTGCTTGGCTGCCGGGTTACTTGCGATTGCGGCTTCGATGGGATCGCTCGGTAGTATCGTATTATCGGTTACGATGACGGTTGCCGGCAGTTTGTCGTACCCGTAGGGTTGCTTGTCCCAGAAGTTCCCCCGGAATGTTACGTGGTGAATTGGTGGGATAACCCTAAGGACAGTTGGTGTATCTGCTCGGTAGATAATATTGTTTTCTACTACGGTCCAGGCAGTGGCGTAGTCGGGATAGAACCCGAAGTTGTAAGAGGTAAGTGTGTCACGAATAACATTTCCGCTTACCAAGGCGCCGTCATCGTACGATGTACCCTGTGCACTGGCGAGGTTAATACCGCCGCCATCGGCTAGTAGGTTCATGCTATTAAAAACAAGATTGTTGGTAATCCTTACGCCGCGTGTTGCACCATCACCATAGCCAACGATACCAGCGTGGGGTACATCGTTAATTTGATTGTGAGCGATTATCGTATGTTGCGCTTCTACAACGAGTACAGCCGAAGATCCGTGGTATTCGTTGCCTATATGATGAAACCAGTTGTTTTCGATACGATTATGCTTGGTTTCTTGGTTGGCGACTTTATCGGCTGACGGACTTCCTACAGTGAGTGCTGTAGCCGAAATATCTTCGAATACATTACCCGTTATCGTATTAAAAGAGCATCCCACGGCAAACTCCAGGCCGCCAGTACCTATATGAGTAAAACGATTGTTTTCAAATGTAATTGCCCGGGAGTGTTCAAAGGTAATTGCGCTTGGCATGTATTCCGATTCGCTTGGAACGGTTACCCAGGCGTCTTCGTCCAGCTTAATTTTTTGCAAGCCGCCGCCTACATAGTACGTTGCACCGTGATAATGCACGAAGCAATTAGGTCCGCTGGGCACTTGCCACGTTGCATGCGCAAAAGTGAGCCCGCGGAATGTCACGTTACGAAGCGGTGCGCTTTCGGTGCCGCGGCCCTGAATAAGCGCTTCGAGTATAGGAATAATTGCCTGTACGGTTTGCATGTCCTCATCTTTTCGAGGAATGTAATACAGTTTGTGCTGACCGGGCATCGAGCTATCAAATACGAACGTGCCGGGCTCACTCAGGAAGCCGAGCCCGTTTTCTATACTGGTCGGTCGGGACATACCAAGGTTCGAGACGGCATTCTTTCTCTCACCCTCAGGGGCCTTGGATTTATAAAGATTGCTTGCCCACGTAAAGGCAGGCTGTTTCATAAGAATACTCGTAGAGTCGTGGCTGGCTTTTATCGCTTCAATGCCAATGCGCGCTTCGGACCATGGATAAATACCGGTGTATACAAATTCCAAATCTCCCGTGTTACCCCAGGTTTGCGGCTGCGAGTTATCGATATCGTAGCCCGCAGTCGTTCGAGTCAGTTGCCCTGAAATATCGGTGAGGGTAGCCCGTGGTGCTCGTTTGCCGTTAACGAACAGTTGTCGTGTTCGGATATCTCCTATGTTGGCGACCCATATGTTTTTATCGGCATCGTGCAACTTCCAGGTGGTAATTTCTTTGCCGCCGCTTACGGTAGCGTCTTCCTGAGCGTTGGTTCCATACCCGTAGGCTTGGTAAGACACGTGATGTCCATTAAGCCCAGCATCGCTCTCGGCTGCAAGTAGGAGCGGCGAGGCAAGGTAGTGAATACCTGCGCGTAAATGAATAATGACATCTCCTTGCATTGATGCAATAGAGTCACGGGCTTTTTTATGAGCAACGGCAAGGGTTGCAAGAGGTCTGGCGAGCGTACCGGGGCCAGTATCATCTCCCTCTACTGCTACGAATAATTCATGCGCTTGATTTTGTACCACTCTTATCCCTCCTTTTACTAATTCTTTCAGTAAACAATAACATACAAATACTATCTATTCAAGTTTGAATAGATAGTATTTTGTGATACACTTGCTGCACTATGTCAGCAAGGTTAATGGTACTCGGACTCGTCAAGCGTGAAAAACAAACCCACGGGTACGTTGTGTACCGCGAGCTTGCTTCGTGGCAAACAGAGCAATGGTCGAAGGTGCGACCGGGCTCTATTTATCACGCGCTCTCTCAGCTCGAGAAAGAGGGATTTTTACGCAATACAGGAATAACCAAAGGCACAGGTCCGGCTCGTACTAACTACGAAATTACTCCGGCAGGAGAGGTTGAATTCATGCAACTCGTTGAAAAGGCACTTGTCGAATATGACCTTGACCTATTCTCGGCTGGCTTAGCATTTATGCACGAACTGCCTCGCCTGCGAGTAATTGAGCTGGCAAAGCAGCGCCTTGAAGCCAACCAAGAAGTAAGTATGTTTCTAGGAACGCTACCTCGTGAGGCCGACCCGACTGCTCCGGCTAAACACCCGGAAATTATTAGCGCTTTTACAAACTTCTTTGATAGCGCTGCTTCGTGGCAACGTGATTTTATTAAGCGTCTAGAGAGAGGTGACTACGTTTTTGCGAACGAATAAATTGTGTTCTTATCAACTGTTATTGTTGCTATGATTAGGATATGAATGAAAACTTTGTAGAAATGCTAGCAGTGGGAGGCAAGTCGAACTCCCTCGGTAGAGTTAACGAAGTTATAGAACTTGTACTGGGCGATAAGCCTCGGCTTGATGAGCTGTATGATTGTCTTTTTGATGCAGATGCATGGATAAGAATGCGTGCCGCCGATGCGCTCGAAAAAATCTGTCGTGAGCACCCTGACTGGCTCTTGCCATACATCGATAGATTTACCGCGGAGTTGGCCACAAGCAGTCAGCCGTCTATACAGTGGCACCTGGCCCAGATTTATAGGCAGGTTTATGTAACGGATGAGCAGAAACACCTCATTATAAACTGGCTCAAGCATCTATTATCTTCCCGAGAGGTTGATTGGATAGTCGCAGCAAATGCCATGGATACGTTGGCTACATTTACGAGAGACGGTTCTTTCTCTGTGGCCGAAATGATTTCATTACTCAAAATACAGCAGCGGCACAAGTCTAATGCAGTGATTAAGCGCGCCAATAAATTACTTACTGAATTGTCAGCAAAATAGTGGCTTGGAAGTTGGAACTCAATTAATCTAGAGTAAACATCAACTAACTATCACCGATTACCACCTAGCTATTTTCATATTGACACAGGATGTACCATCAACTATAGTTAACGAATAAGTTAACTATTATGAATATACCTTACGATTCACCCCAGCTCGATGCTATCCTTGATGCGCTGGCAAATCAAAAGCGCAGAGGGATTGTTGATACTCTATCGCTGAGTCCATCAACGGTAAAACAGTTGGCAAGTCAGCATAACCTATCACTGCCTGCTATTCACAAACATATTCGTAGTCTGGAAAATGCAAACCTAATCGTTCGCCATAAAGTTGGCAGGACTAATTTTGTGGCGTTAAACCCAGAGACACTCGGCCTTGCTCAGGGCTGGATCATGCAATATCAAACCAGCTGGGGCAACGCACACGCCACATTAGAAAACTACGTTTCCGGGATGCGAGAATGAATTCTGGAAACAGTAGGGTATTAATAAAAAAATGGCTCAATATGTGAGTCGGAAGGAGACAAAAAATAATGGGGAAATTTGTATACGTTTACTATGCAGGTAAAGATACCGATGCAGGTGACAATGAAGCTTGGGGTAAATGGTTTGGTGAGCTGGGGAGTAAACTGATCGATGGCGGTAATCCATTTAGTGATGGCAACGCCGTTTACAAAGGTGGCGTTATGGCTATTGAAGAAAAACCGGTGACTGGTTATAGTATTGTCAATGCCGACAGTATGGAAGAGGCAACTGAGCTGGCAAAGGGCTGCCCTCTGGTTGATTCTGATGGCGGTGCTGTCTGCGTTTACGAAGCGCTACCTATGTAATAAGAGAGAATTCACTGCTAAAACGACCTTCGGGTCGTTTTAGTTTTGGCATAGATTCCTAATCTGTTTTATAAGTGGTGTACGGTCTCAATGCAAGTTGAACATGCTGCCTGATGTATTCTTCAATAGTGTTCTCTTGGGTCATTGCCCAAACGTGTCCAGCGCCATGCAGTATCATTTCAAGATGCCGGGCAAGCTCATCAACATTCGTTATGGGGGCAAGTAAGTCACTTTGTTGGGCTTTTTCGAGTAGTTCCTTAATTTGGAGGTGACGGCGCTCAAATGATACCTGGTAGTTATTGTATAGTTCTTTGTCACGAAAATCCTGTAAAAGAACTTCTTGTCCATTGGTAAAGCGCTGAATGGTTGAGGCAAACTTCAGTTCGGTGACAAATTGAACAATAATTGCCTCGACTGGTGAGTGTGTTTCGCTTATTGCTCTGGCAACTTCTTTGTCTGTAAGCGTTAAGGCATAGCGGTCGGTTTCTAAGATAAGTTGTTTTTTATTTTTGAAGCGGCGAATCAAGGCTGTTGGAACTAATCCAACTTTCGCTCCAAGACTCTCAAAAGTAAATTTGCTCGGACCAACCTCCATAAGCAACTCATATGCTTCAGCGAGAATGTCTTGAGTTGATATTGACCGTGGACGTGCCATACGTTATCCTTTAATTAGTGAGTATATATTCACTAATATACAACTGTTTGGCTATCTGGTCAATTATAAAGGAGAATTATTATGGGAAAAGTTATTATTCACGCAACTATAACACTCGATGGTTTTATGGCGGATACAAAGGGCAGCATCGACTGGATGTTCGATTTTGGCGATAGCGATGAGAAGGTAATCAACACATTCATGCAGGAGCTTGGTGCTGTAATTGGTGGCGCCAACAAGACACAGACGGTCGAAGAGGGTGAGATACCTTATGGTGGTATGCTGAAAATTCCCATGTACCTTATGACCCACGAGGCGCATGAGCCGATTGAAAAGGACGGCATAACCTATACGTTCATTGTTAACGATATTGCGCAGGCTGTGGGTGAAGCCAAAGCTGCCGCGGGCGACAAAAATGTTGCTCTTTTGGGCGGTAGTATTTCCCGACAATGCCTCAAGCTGGGTCTTGTGGATGAAATTCAACTGCACGTGGTGCCAATGCTGCTTGGCGAAGGTATCTCGCTCTTTGGCGGGCTTGGAGAGCGGATTGATTTGGAGCGGATCGAAGCAGTCACCACTACGGGCATAAACGACCTACGGTACCGTATCGTTAAGTAGTTACATTTTAATATAACTTTTCTATTCGGCTAATGAGCAAAGTATTACTCTCTTCGCATCTTCGTGTGAGTGGCTGACTATAATGCTAGAGACAAAAGCCGGAGCGAGGGATTCTTCACTCCGGCAGTTTTCTTGTTTTTATGATCCGGTGGTTAAGCAGTAGACTAGTATTTTCGTAGAACGTTAGGGTCGCTTGGTTCTCGTTCAACCATTAGCGCAATAACGCTAAACTTGTTCCATGAAATGGTGGTTTCGTTTGCCTCCGCTGTATAATACGTTGAAAGCGAGTCACCCACCGCGATTTTTAGTTTTTCAGGGTCCGTGTGTGCATAGATTGAGTCATACTGGGCAAGGCCGTATACTGTCGTTTGGTTGTAGCGAGCTACCACATCGTAGGGTGTTTGAAAGATTATTTTGTGGCCATTATTTTCTAAAATAAAATGGTCGTTTGTGTGTTCAACCAAGGTACCTTGTATTTCTTTAGTGCTTCTCGGTTGGGGAATAGATGCCCCGCCCCGACCCGCAACGAGCGTCACGGCGCTATAACTTGACGGGGTAACGCAATCCATTGTCTCATTGTTTTCGCATGGCTTTACGGTGCGGATATTTTGCTGCTGGGAAGGGTCATAGTACTTAAGCGCCTCGATGGGCTTGAACACTGCAATGATCGGCTGGTTTGCGCTAATGTTACGGATATCTCGGTAGGCAAGTACTTCATCGCCCACCTTGAAGTCAGTCGGGTTTATCTGTTGAACATCTTTGTCGTAAAAACTAACACTGGCATCAAGCGGTCCGTAAAGAGCATCGCGTATTTTAAGCGAAATCGTATTGTCGCGGGTGCTCGTGACGGTACCGCTAGCTATTCCGCTTGTGAGTATGGCGCCACGAAGGTCTAGCCGTTCATTAACCAATAGTAAGTGGCAATGGGCATTAATATAGTTAGCTGCATCTTCCTTGGAAAGCTCAACACCTTCTTTTAATTCGTAGCGCTCAGAACGGGCCTGTTCGAGTTCGCTGCAAGTGTTTTTTTCTACGGTAATTTGTGTTTTGCCGTTTGGACTTATGCGAGATTCTTTTACGGTTGGCTTTGCGGCTTCAATTACCTTTACGGCAGCATAGCTAATGCCTCCAATGCCAATTACTGTCGCTAGGACAATGGCAACGAGTAGTGCTATGGGTAGTTTACGTAACTTCATAATGAACGTCTCCTTGTTTAGTTGTTCATTAGTTGTACGAATGACGCGGCTATTTATTGCACGGACTTTAATGGCATCCATAACTTGGGTAACAAATATGTCGTTACCTTCAGTAGCGCGCCGAGCGCCGATAAGTTTACTTTCAAGGGGTTCAAAACGTTTCATGCTAGCTCCTTTCTAAGGTCGGCTTTTGCGCGGCGAATCCATGATGCAACCGTACTAACAGACGTATTGTGCTCGTGCGCAATTTGTTTATAGCTTTTTCCTTGCCAGTAGTAGGCCTTTACTGCCACTGCGTAAATAGGGGGTTCAAGTGTGCTCACGGCACTACGGATTGACTCGACATCGTCGTAGGGCAAGTCTTTGTCCCAAGACAAATCGGGCAATTCATCGATGTTATAATCGCTTTGTTTTCGTTGCTGTCGAAGCTGGTCAATGCAAAGATTGCGGGCTATTTTATA
>DATHGD010000094.1:0-2577 GCA_035317765.1 Saccharimonadales bacterium (SeqCode)
TGGTATACAATTCCGGCTGGTGCTAAAGACGTAACCATGATTACCAACGCCGATGGGCGAATTGAATTGCTCTACATCGGTAACGATGGTGCAGTTTGGGGTCGTGGTCAGGTTATATTAAACGGTACTTTTGGCGAAGAATATAAGCTTGGTGGCAACGTCATATCGATAGCTGCCGCACGCAATGCCGATGGGCGGATCGAGGTATTCACCGTTGGAACAGATGGCACGATCTATGGAAAAGCACAAAGTGCGCCCAATACCAGTTTCAATCCCAGCTGGTATAGTATCCCAGCTGGTGCCAAGGACGTAGCAGCAGCATCGAACGCCGATGGGCGGATCGAGCTGTTCATAGTCGGCAACGATGGAGCAATGTACGCGAGGGCACAAGTCACACCCAACGGTTCTTTTGGAATGGAGTACAGCCTGGGTGGTAACCTCAAACCGTCCATTACAGCAGCGAGTAATGCCGATGGGCGGATCGAGCTGTTTGCTATCGGCACAGATGGAAACATCTACGCCAAGGCACAAGGTGCACCTAACAGCAGCTTTAGTTCCAGTTGGTATATGATTCCGGCTGGCGCGCGAGACATTTCAAGCGCCGTAAATGCGGACGGGCGGATTGAATTGCTCTACATCGGTAACGACAAGTCGGTATGGGGCCGAGGACAGACGTCCATTAACGGCTCTTTCGGCATTGAGTATGGACTGGGAGGCAACTTAAGGTAGTCTTTCTTTTTCAAATGTACAGCAACTCCCTGGGTCTGCCGCTGAACGTAGCAGACCCAGGGAGTTTATTTTTATACCTGTCAATTAATATAATACTTTCCCCTATAGCACGCCTCGGAAACCCCTACCATTCCGTAGAACACGTATGGTATGATAAATGTAATAATTATGCAGCAACACCTCGAAGCTATCGCTAAAAGTAATCATCCACTCGTAGTGCTTTCACGGCGGCATATTGGTTTCGTAAAATTCCTGTTAGTCGGTAGCACCAATACACTCATCGACCTGACGCTGTACTTTTTCTTCTCAAATATCATTGGGCTCAACCCGATTATTGCAAACGTCCTTTCAACCGGTATTACGCTTTGCATCAGCTTTTTTCTTAACCACAAATTCGTGTTCCGCTCGGAAAAGAAAAAACGTTCAACCGCCATTCAGTTTGTTGCCGTAACACTGTTTAACGCTTGGATTGTCCAGTCGCTTATTATTGCCGGAGTAGTCCATAGCCTTGGTAATACGCCATTCTTTCTCTCGCATATATGGACGCTTAACTTGCTAGCAAAACTATGCAGTGTCGGCGTATCGTTTATCCTCAATTTCTTGGGGTATCGATATATTTTTAAAATGAAAGAGAGCGCATGATCCTACGAAACATAAAGCTGATATCGATCGTTGTGCCCTGCTATAACGAAGCAGCCACACTTGAAATCATCATTAATGAGGTGCTCGAGTCACCTATTGGCAATACTAAAAAAGAGATCATTCTTGTTGATGATCACTCAAGTGACGATACGCTAAAAATAATCAAAAAACTGGCAAAGCAACACAAAGAAATCCACTACATTGCACAAAAAACCAACCAGGGGAAAGGCGCGGCCTTAAAGGCTGGTTTTGCTGAATCTACTGGTGATGTAGTTATTGTCCAGGATGCCGACCGTGAATACGACCCGCGCGACTATTCAAAAATGCTCGATATTTTCCGCGAAAACCGTGCCGACATAGTATTTGGTTCTCGCTTTTCTGGCGGCTCTCCACGGCGCGTTGTGTACCTGGCGAATACAATTGCCAATAAACTCATGACACGTCTCTCGGCGCTTCTGAGCGGGCTTTACGTAAGTGATATTCACACCTGCTACATTATGTTTGATGGCAACTGGATACGCGAGCGTGCTCCTGGTCTGCAATCGAAGCGATTTGGCTTTAACCCGGAGATCGTTGCCAAAATTGCCCGCGAGAAAGAAAGTCTTAAAATATGCGAAACAAGCGTTTCGTATTACGGACGAACTAAAAGCGAAGGCAAAAAAATCGGGCCAAAAGATGGTGTTGAAGCCGTTTGGGAAATTATTTACTTCAACTTGCTACGCCGAAGCTAGCGCCACCCTTTGGTGCTAGCCCACATACCTTAGCATTCGGGCGAGTTTTTGAGATCGTAAATCAGTGTATTCTTATCGCTGTAAACAATAGGAACGGCCTCTTTTAACGGTCTTAACGAGGGCGTTGTAAAGTAGCGTATTTTGTAATCTTTACAGAGCGAGGTAATGCGTCCCTGCTCAATAGCCGCAAAAATATGGAAGTCTTTCTCTTCAACACTTTTTGGCGTACGTGTCACGTAACCAAACGCAAGTGGTTTTTCATGAAGCGTTTGGTTATACAATTGTTCTGTTCCTGAAAGCGCACCGTTATCTACTACAGCACCGTACGGCAACTGCTTCAAGGCACTTACATAAGTTTGAAAGCCGGGAGATGTCAACGGCAATGCCCGTGGCCACAGGTCAATACAGCTCACTACTATGAAGACTGCCGCAATGATTCTGCCGTTACGTTTCGTAATGTCGATTTTCGATAGCA
>DATHGD010000095.1:0-2993 GCA_035317765.1 Saccharimonadales bacterium (SeqCode)
ATGATTCATTATTCACCAATTTTTTTATTTGTGATATATTTTTTCTGTCTAAGAAGTTTTCATTTATAACGGGTAGCTGAGCGGTATCTTCATGGATGAACCAGAAGGCATGCTTGAGTCTTCCAAGCTTTAGCCATAAAAGGATAAAGTCTCGGTAATTATCATAGACAGCGGCTGTATTGATTAATACAAAATCGTCTTTCTGGATACCAAGCTGCATACGTATAAATCTGAAATTGGCACCAAACACAGCCTGCTCAATGGTCACACCTAATTTTTTGAGCATCGCTTCTTGTTTCTTTTCGATGCCAGGTGCGATCACACGAACTCGTTTGTTGCCATATTTTTTAACAAACTCTTCTACTATCTGCAGCAATACAATCGGTGCACCTGTATTGTTTATGGGGTGGGATATAAAGACAAATTGAGGCTCACGTTTAGTAGGTGTGACTCCTTTAAGTTGAGTTTTAATTATATCTCGAGCGACCTTTACGCTACGTTTCACACCCTTTTTGCGCACTTTTCTCGACACTCTTAAGGGTAGTGCAATTATTCCACTAAGAGATTTAAACGAAGAGCCTAGACTGCTAGAGTGGTGTAGCTTAAGCGGAGCACTGAATCGTTTTTCGTCTAGGTATGGATGGCTTTGTCTGTCAATTTCGCCAGCAAGGGTTTTTGTAGTCACATCCCAGTAATATTTTTCTTTTATAGCGAGGATATTCTTTTTAAGTTCGTGTAATTTTGTTGGGTGATCTTTTAGCGAGAGAATTGCCAGAGAGATATCCTCTTTTGTTAAGCTATCAATACGCTTCGCGGCACTTCCGGCAATCAACTCCTCGCTTAAAGGATCTGTGCCGTTGGTAATAATAGCAACCTCACCCCATACAAAATCCATCACTCGTGTTCGCCAAGAAAACTTATTTTCATCTCCGGGCTGGTTTAGGCTGATGACAGTATCGGCATGATAGAACCAATCAATGCGACTATCGAAATCAACCCAATCCACGAAGAACACTTGTTCATCAATGAGTTTTGATTGTTTTGCAAACGCTACGGCTGCATCGTATTGGCGCGAGAGGTCTGGGTTAGGATTAAATGGATTCTTTCCGCCTACGAATACGAATTTAATCTTCTTATCTTTAGACAGGTCTTTAATCGCATCCAAGTACTCTTGTATATGGAACCACGGGTAGATGCCACCAAACCAGAGTACGACAAAATCATCATCTTTAATTCCGAGGCTAGTATAAGGATTATTTTTTGAGTTAATCGGTGTGCGATGAATTCCAAAGGGAGTAGTTAAAATTCTATTTTGGCGGTAAGAATGGGGATTGATGATACCTAAAGCAGACAATACTCCGCTATAGAACATGTCTTGAGCTGGATTGGCGGACAAGAAAAAATCACCGCGCCTGAGTACTTTATTAAATCCCTCTATACCTGTCATATAGTTCATGTATTCAGTCGTGATATCATCTGAATCACGAGCAGAAACTTCAATATATATAGGTACGTAGGCGTCGAGGATAAGCTGGATATTATCGTTAATATTCTTTGCTATAAATTCCGAGGGTTCACCTGCACAATAGCTAACTACTACGGAATCAAATGAGTTAATAAGCTCAATAAACTTATCGTCTAGCTGCCAGTTCAGTAACTTAATACCTTCGTGCTCGGAGAGATTTTGGGGGAATGAATGATGGACACCAACTGTTACATCGACACCATTTGCCTTAAGGCCGGTAGCCAGCCCCCAATAACGCATTCCGGTGCCTTCAATAAGTTGAGACTCGGGGGTCGGAACTGGGCCATAGGAAATAAGTAAGCAGGTTTTTGGTTTACTGGGCATTGAGTTAATTATACCAACTTTACAGAATACTTGCTAGGCATCCAGGGACGATCTAAGAAGCAATAGCACACGGTGAACCCGATGGCTTTTTATAGGTTGACTCTATAGATATAGAACGTGGTAGTCGGATATATAACTGTCTTAGTCAAACTTAGGCAGTTAGCCTCGTTGACTCCAAATTGAGCAGTTGTAAGTAGGTAGCCAACATCCATTGTTTTAAAGAATAGATCACAGGGCTCAAGAGTAACGTTGAATTGATCGTTTCCGGGGTTTGTTAGAATTGGTTTAATCTCCTTGGCTGCATTTCGATCAAAAGTAAAGTTAATGTGCGCATAGCGATTATACATATTAATCTTGTCGGGTTGATTAAGTTTTGACCATATGTCTAATTGAGGATAGACATATGTTCCGCTCAATGATGGAAGACCGTTCATAGCAGGAAAGTTCTCTAGGTAGATGTAATCACCAGCCCACCTTTGATCTGGATTGTAACGCCTCGAGGTTTCAACCATTGCTTTAGATATATCACTGTTGCGTAGTATAGAAGTACCAATGTACAGTGGTTGAACTTTACATACAGATAGGAAAGAAAAAATACACAGGATGAGCGTAGCAACAATGTATTGCTTACGTAGTAAGAAATACGTAATTAAAGCGAACGGTAGAGAAAGAATAACGGCCCATTTGAAACTCATAAATCCAGGTAATTTAATGGCTATATAGAAGTTAATACAGAGCGTTGCAATCACGACCAACAATGAATAGATAATAATCGACGTATGTTTGGGTCGCCAGCTACTATTCTCATATAGTTTTATAAATAGCACGAGACAAATCAGATTTAGAATACCCAAACCAATAATCATTCGTTCCAGGGGCACATTACTGAGCAGTGTAACCTTACCGAGAAAATCTAGTCCGGGGACGAATAGCCAAGCTGTAAACAGTAAACCTACAAGTAGCGGAAGCAGTAGACTATAGGCTATGTGTCGTTTTTTCTTAAAGCCAGTCCATATGATGAGCGCTAAAGGAATAAGTAAGTAAGGTAGAATCAACATAAAGTTAGACGCTTCGCTTTGGTTGGGTGAGAATGTATAGGCAGCTGCATGCGCACTGTTCTGCATGAGCCCGCTTGTTTGGCTAG
>DATHGD010000096.1:0-5143 GCA_035317765.1 Saccharimonadales bacterium (SeqCode)
ATTACCGGGCCAAGCTCGACCCTAAAAAGTACGCTGTAGCCGTTGGGTTCGTCCAAAGCCTGCGCGGTAACTGGATCAGCACCTACCGTTCGCTCACCTATACCTACAGCCAGCAGGTTACCCGCCGGGTTCAGTCGCGCCTTGGTATGATTTCGGTCTTCCCGGGGCCTATTACGTGTTTTCGAACCGATATTATAGCCCACCTCGAGTTCGGTGGCGCCAGCCTTACCGAAGACTTTGACATTACGCTGCAGGTCCACCGCAAAAAGCTTGGCAACATTGTATTTATTCCAAAAGCCGTCAACTACACCCAGGACCCGCAGTCGCTGGGCGACTTCTGCAAACAAAACATGCGGTGGCAGCGCGGTTTCTTTCAAGGGGTAAAAAAGCACAAAATTGGCCTGCGCGGGCAGCGTATCGACATTAGCCTTGGCTTTCAAATGCTGCAAACCATTCTTTTCTTAATTCAAATACTGGTACTTATGCCCTATATTCTCATTACCACTCACAACTGGCTGATTATTCCGGTCGTTATTGCCGCCGATGTGATTATGAACGGCACCATAGCCCTGCTTGCCTCGGTTATTGCCAAGCGCTGGATGCTGATTGGCGCCTTGCCGTACTTTTATTTCCTTCGCTGGATCGAAATCGGCATTTATATAATTGCTTTTGTTGAAGTGATGATATTAAAGCGTTTTCAAGATGAAGCCATTGGCTGGTCTACTGCCGGGCGCCGCTATAAGCTCTCAAAGCAAGCAATGCTTGACGTTGCAAAATAGTCACAAAGATTGATTTATGTTCATAGAGAAGTTATTATACCCATGATCCGATGAAAGCAGACGGAACCATCAACAGTATTGGACATAAGAATGACGACCGTACCCAATCTAAATGGGTCAGCATCGAACCCAACATCACGTAAGGCGTTTTTAAAGGGAAAGAAGGGCATACAGCAATGCCAGGTCATAAGCTTGCAGGATAAAGTAGAAAAAGGTATAAGTGACGCTATGCTGCTAAACGCCAAAAAGATTGTCGTACCCGTAAACCTCTACGATGATAAAACCGTAAAGAAGGTCATCAAGATCTATACCGACTTGGAGTGGAAAATCAAGACGGCGACCAAAGAAGGCGTCCTTCACCTTGAGTTTTTCGCTTAGTCGTGAGCGTGCCCATAAACCGTATCGGATGTGAAAGATAGTGTCAAAAGTGAAGGTAACGAAACCAACATCGAAGCCCACGTCTCGTAAGGAGTTTTTAGACAATTGCAAACTCTTTACGAAGCAAAGAGTGAGGCGCCTGCAAGATAGTGTGGAAAAAGAGATGGGGGATGCATCGTTACAACAAAAAAAGACATTTCGTGTATCCGTAGAGTTCCACGCCGACACAGTTATAGAGGAGGTCGTTAGGATCTATATAGATGTGGAATGGACAATCAAGAAGGTAATCAAGAAAGACATTCCCTACCTTGAGTTCTCCTGACCCGTGCTTAAATCGGATGCCGGCTTCTTGGACAAGAAGCCGGCCTCTTTTAAATGTAGTGATTAAACCTAATTATATTTTCTTAAAACTTTTCAGTTCAAAGTAAAACATCTGACGGGTCTGGTTCCATACACCTGAGCAAGTTTGTAACGTTAAGCGAGGCTTGCCATGGTATTCAAGCGCGTAGACATCGGTTGGTTTTACGGCCTCGTTATTAGCATATTGGTAGATAAATTCGTAGCCGTTATCAGTAGTTACGTTTACTTCGCTACCAGTCTGCAAGCGAGGTAACTTACCAAATAGCTTATCGCTATTATGACCATAAATCAGCGTGTTGCCGTTATCGGAGTTAATGAGGTTAGTGGGGGTGGCATAAAAAGCCGAATCTTCCGAAAGCGTCCATTGACCGGTTTTTGCATCGTAGGAGCCATCGGCTACGTTCACCTCTATACCAAGGCTGGGCACGCTAATATGGCGCGGGGAGCCTTTAACGACCTCTGGGGCATCACTAATAGGCGAGCCGGCAATAACTACCGGTTGGTTGGATGCAGGCACACTAAGCGCTTGGCTTTGCTCCAAAAGCGAAAGACTCAACGGGGCAGCAATGGCCACACCAGCGCCAAAGATAAAAATCGATAGAAGAAAAAGAGATTTGTGAATATTCATAATAAATTCCAAAAATGTACAAAGCGGCCACCCTTCATAAAAAAGATAGCCGCTTTACTGTACAAAAACTATATTTGCTTAGTTTGCACTAGTTTGGCGACTTTTACGTGCCAAAACGAGTGAAACCACAAATACAGCGACACCGAGCGCAATAAGACTTGCAGCGATGATGAACAAGATACCGTTGTCTCCTGTAAAAGGAAGCAAAGCGACACCAGCTACACTTGGAGCTGCACCTTTACCGTAGTTCATGGATATTCTCCTTGTTATAAGATACATAGCATCATTCGTGCGGCAGATTGTCGTAGAAAATACTATCTCTCCTGATTGATATGCAAATTGGTAGGCGGTGCAATTTGGTCAGCTAGTGGTAAAACCAGAGGTCAAACAGCTCCAACTCCACAATTTGTTGTTATTGTACACTATTCGTGCGTAAATGTAAAGTATGTAGTTAAACTATGTTTAGCATAAGCTTATTACTTCATATTAACCAGTAGAGTCAACACTCTCCTCGGGTCCTGTCATCCGGTTTGCCCCACCGAATGCCACCCGCGGTGAGAAGGATGTTTTACCGCACCAAGTACAATATGCTTGACTTTACAGGAAAATGGGTATATGGTATGAGATATAAACTATATGTGGAGTCTATTGTGAAGCGAGCAACACTATATCTATTAACACTCATCTTACTGGCCAGTACCGTATTGAACGCCCTGCCAGTTTCTGCAGCAGAGCCGAACCTTATTGCCAATGCATCGGTTGAAACGGCAAATGGCACCAACCCGGCAAACTGGACCTCTAACAAATGGGGAACAAACACCACTACGTTTGAATACAAAAACGAAGGTCACACCGGTACTCGCAGCCTTTATACCTCAATGACCGCCCGCACCGATGGTGACGCAAAATGGATACACGATGCCGTTTCCGTGGCGCAAAATGCCTCATATACCTATACCAGCGCCTATAAGTCGAGTGTTGCTACCGAAATAGACCTTCAATATACCAGCACTACCGGTGTTGTATCGTACGCCTACGTAGGCACGATCGCACCAAGCGCTGCTTGGCAAACACTGTCTACCAACTTTGTAACACCTGCGGGCACCGCCAAGGTAGCTGTTATGCATATCGTGGCCGCGACTGGCTGGCTGCAAATCGATGATTTCACCCTCAACACTACTGTTGTTGCGCCACCTGTCGACCAAGACAACTACATTCTTAACAACTCATTTGAGACCGCCAATGGCACCACACCTGCAAGCTGGTACAAGAATAACTGGGGCACCAACACTTCTGCGTTCAGTTACGAAAACACCGGCCGCACCGGTACAAAAAGCGCCAAAGTAACGGTAAGCGCCTACACCAGCGGTGACGCTAAGTGGTATGCTGAACCAAGCGCTATTACTGCTTCAAAAAGTTATCTTTACCGCGATTATTACAAATCAACTGTTGCCACCCGGGTAGTAGTGGCCTTTATTGATGCAGCCGGTAATTACACCTACCAGGAACTCGCCGCCGCACCAGCTGCCGCCACCGACTGGATTCAGTACAGCGCCACGTTTACCGCACCGGCCACAGCGGTAAAAGCATCGGTGTATCATCTTATCGACAAAGTCGGTAGCCTTACTATTGATGACACCAACCTGTATGTTGCATTACCAACCAGTACCGACCCTGTTGTCCCTAACGCATCGCTAGAAACCGCCAATGGCGCAAACCCTGCCAACTGGCAAAAGGGTAGTTGGGGAACCAATACGCCAACCTACAGTTACGCCAATGACGGTCACACTGGTACAAAAAGCACTAAAATCACCATGAGCAACTATGTTGACGGCGATGCCAAATGGTTCTTTGACCCAATTACCTCTATGCAGCCAGGTCAGCAATACCGCTTTACTACCTGGTACAAAACCAATGTTACCCCGCACGCCGTAGCCATGTTTATTATGGCCGATGGTAGCGAACAGTACTTTGGCATGCCAATTACTCAGCCTAGCGGCTCAACCACTGCATGGCAAAAATACAGCGACACGTTCAGTGTTCCCGCTGGCGCAGTCTCGGGTTCAGTATTTCTCTACATCAGCCAGAACGGCTGGTTGCAAACCGATGATTACAGCCTATCGACTTATCACCCCAACGGTTTTAGCCGCCCGCTTCTTACCATGACATTCGATGATGGTCACGAAGAAAACGCCACTAATGCGCTTCCACTGCTGAACCAACGCGGCCTTAAAAGCACTCAGTGTTTTGCCACATCGTTCATTGAAGGACAATCTCAACAAGTAAAAAATGGCGTGCTTGCCTTTAAAAACAGTGGTCACGAAATTTGTTCACACACCGTCACGCACCCGTTCCTTACTACTGTAAACCCCGCAACGCTCACTTATGAAATGCAGCATTCCAAGCAATATCTTGAATCGCTGGTAGGCCAACCCGTTACTAACTTTGCCTCGCCATATGGTGATTACAACGCCGCAGTGGTAACCGAAGCTAAAAAGTTCTACCGCTCGCACCGAAGCGTTGATGAGGGTTACAACTCGAAAGATAATTTTAACGCCTACAACATTCGCGTACAAAACATCCTTGATACCACCACTGCTGCGCAGGTCACCGACTGGATCGCCCACGCGAAGGCCGACAAAACCTGGCTTGTACTGGTGTACCACCGCATTGCAAACGACCCGGGCCCCTACGACAGCAACATCAGTGTCTTCACTCAGCACCTTAATGCGATTGTTAGTAGCGGCATTACCGTTAAAACAACCAACGAAGCCTTAAACGAAGTATCGACTCAACTGTAGATTACTGCCCGGCGTCAAACAGCCATAATGGTATGCCCGCCGCTTGCAGATCGTGAACGAATATCCTGAATACATAGGCATCGCGACTCGTACTGACGTTACTGCTTTTCCAGTACGACCAATCTGTCGCCTCGTTAACCCCTGATTTATCTTCGGCAAATAGATGCACCGCTACACTAAAACCCTGACCCTGCAAC
>DATHGD010000097.1:0-23892 GCA_035317765.1 Saccharimonadales bacterium (SeqCode)
AAATGGATGCTGTTGATTTCATTGACCCGACCAAACATACCGTGCTACCGGCATTCTTGCAGACCATTGATATTCAAAACTATATCGACAATGAACACCCGGTGCTTATTACCACCCACTTGTCCGCTTAGGTTCTGGCAACGCTCAACACTCTAAATTCAATCGCAAGCACACCATATTTCACTTGGTCCGCGGGTGAGTAGTATAAATCGTAGCCATCAGCGGCTGCCTGAGCACTACCTACCCGTGGCATCACCCGGGTGAAGCCTTCGCTCGTTACCATTTCAAGCGATGACGTGTACGTTCGCACCGCGAGCACCTCTACAAGCACCTGGCGGGGTTCGCCATCTCGAAGCACGCCGTTTTCATCGCGATAATCCCGGCGTAGCCACACTTGATCACCAGGTTTATACTTGGCGAACTTTCCCCTGTTAAGGCGGCCTTCAATTGTTTTTTTGCCAGCAAGAATATCATCGACAAGACTTGATTCGCGACCAGATTCCCAAGTAGTTATAGCCATAAACAAAAACTCCGCAATTATTTGCGGAGTCCGAGGGCGGCGACGGTTGCCTTGTACGCATCGAAGTTTTTCGATTCGAGGTATTTAAGCAAGCGTTTACGACGACCAACCATCTGAATAAGTCCGCGACGAGCCATGTGGTCGTGCTTGTTAGTCTGTAGGTGGTTAGTAATCTCTTTGATACGAACCGTTAAAACAGACGCCTGAGCCTGAGGGCTTCCAACATCGGTTTTGTGCGTTTGTGTCAAAGCAAGTGCCTTGGCTTTGTTATCTGCTGTAATCATCTCGAATATTGTAACAGAGTTAGCGGGACTTTTCAACAGGTAGGTGCAAAAAGCTCTCTAAAGAGGCCCTAGATGTTAATCAACGATACCAAAATCACTGAGTTGCTTCGCCTCGTCAACATTCCATTTATTAATAGATACCCGGCGTAACTCGCTACAATACGCCCCCGTACTCAAAGTTTCACCTATGTCCACCGCGAGACTCCGAATGTAGGTACCACTACTTACATGGGTACGGATTTTCAGTTCAGGGTAAGCATACCCGACCAATTCCAGGCTATGAATCGTCACCTGACGCTCGGAAATCTCAACTTCCTTACCATCGCGCGCCAGTTTATAGGCCCGCTGCCCGGCAATTTTAATGGCACTGAAAATCGGCGGCCGCTGCATAATTTCGCCGGTGTACTTTCTTAGGGCTTCTTCGACCTCTTCTGGGGTGGGCTGCTTGATTGATATATCTGTTAACTCCCCTTCCGGATCACCCGTGGTACTAGTTTGGCCAAGCCAAAATGTAGCTTCGTATACCTTATCAAGCTTAGAGTAACTCCCTGCATTCTTACATTCTTTACCGGTTACTAAAATCATGAGGCCCGTAGCAAACGGGTCGAGCGTTCCGGTGTGGCCCACTTTTACTTTTTTGTTCGCCTGCTGCGTGAGCACGCGGCGAATTCGCGCCACCACGCCAAAACTGGTCATGCCAGCTGGCTTATCTATAAGAATAATTCCATCGTTCATCACCTTACAGTATACTGGATATATGAAGAAAATTATTTTTGGTATCTTTGCCCACCCCGATGACGAGGCGTTCGGCCCCTGCGGCACGCTCCTTCGAGAGACACGAACTGGTGCAGACCTGCATCTTATTACGTTTACAGATGGCGATGCCGGCACCAACCCTGACAATCTGCCTAACCTTGGTGAAGTTCGACTAAAAGAGTGGAAAGAAGCTGGAATGCTAATGGGTGCAAAAACAATGCATCATCTCGGCTACAAAGACGGCCAACTGAACAATCGTGCCATGATCGAGGCATCGACACGCATTAAAACAATCATTGCCGAAACGCTCGAGTCGGCTCCAAGCGATGCCGTTATAGAGTTCGTAACGCTCGACCTTAACGGCTACACAGGCCACATCGACCACATTGTTGCTGCCCGGGCGGCTAGTTTTGTGTTTTATACCCTCAAGCAAAACGACGCGCGCTTTAGCCATATTAAGTTCGCCTGCTTCCCTCGCCTGGCGGTACCTAGCGTTAATACGGACTGGATTTACATGGAAGCCGGTCACTTGCCCGAAGAAATCCAGGAAACAGTCGATGCGCGCCATTTACAAGATGACATCATCGATATTATGCATATCCACCATACGCAACGCAGCGATGGTATGGCCGCAATCAAAAACCAAGGCGCAAACCTTGGCTTGAATTACTTTATCGTTAAAAGTTAGTTCTGACCAGGAATCTTAAATTGTCCAGGGTCATTTGATTGTGGCACGGCTGCCGCGGGTGCATTTGGTGCCGGAGCCAATACGTCTTCAAGTTTTTCTGGTGACAGCCCACCCATTGGAGCACCCTGATCAGGTGCTGGCGGCAAAGGTGGAAGCGTTGAAAAATCAGGCAATGGAGGGAGCGGAGGCAGGCTATTATCTTGTGCTGGAGCTGCTGGCGCATCATGCGACACGGGTCCGCCAAGAGGCTGGGCGCCAACCGCTGCAAGTGGATTACCCGCAGGTGTAAATGGTACGGCGCCAAACGCAGCATCTACTGCAGCACGAGCTTCCTCGTGGGGAACGCGATTGCGTTTATCAAGATCGGCCAAAGTTGCCTCTGGCGGCTGTACGGTGTGTGCATACGCAGTCGGGGCAGTTTCGGGCTCAGGCGGGACAAGATTCTTAAACGGGTCAGCGTATGCTGGCTCTTCGCTGGGTTGTACAGAAGAATTAAGAGGCGACTGAAAGGTTGGCATGCTATCACCAACGTAATTATTACCGTTATTATGGCTTAAAATAGTACGATTGCGATCGTCCTCTAATTCGCGGCGCTTGTCTTCGGCGGCTTGCTCAGTGGTAGCGTTAAGCGTTCCACCCATACTTGGCGTTGCCTGTTCAGGGCCTTGCCATTGTTCAGTTACTACTGGTCCGCTGACAGGAAGTGGCGGATGCACTGCTTCTGGTGTCTGAGCAGCTGCTTCGTTCACTTCTTCGTTTGCCTCGGCGAGGTCTTTTTGCAGATCAGCAACAGATAGTGATGGCGTTGCTGGCACAGCTGGCGCTACAGTTGCTAGCTGGTTTGCCAGATTCTGTTCGGCCGCTTCTGCGAGCGGCGTTTCGCCTGAGGTGCTTTTCTCTAACTCTTCCTTAGCCTTTTGGGCAGCTTTTGCTTGCTCCTCGGCGGCTGTTTCGGCGGCAACTTCATCAACACTGCCCTCTTTTTCGTGCGAAATGCTTAAAGAACCGTCATCTTTCTTTTGCTCCGTAGGAGCATTCGAATTTTTTCTATTACGGCCCTGTTTTTTGTTTAACTTTGTGGACTCGCCTTCAGATAAGTCGGTGGTGCCATCGGAGTTTTTATCACTGGTAGTCGCTGGAGCGTCCGGGCCGATTTCGTGCGCCTGTTCAAGTTTTGAGGCAATTAATTGTTGGTTTGCACCAGCTGACATAAGCTGCGCAGCCATCGTCATAACACGTGAGGATGTAAGATTATTACTAAATCGATCCGTGGCTGCTACGATACCCGTCAAAAATGCGGTGGCAATCTGCTCGTCCAGCAGGGCTTTATCGCTTTTGACACTATCGCTAAGACTCACGAGCATTTCGCTAAGGCTGCTGGCGTTGTCTTCGTGCCAGTCAATACTGCCGAGCTCACTCTGCGTGTCACCGGCACTCATCGTGACCACCGTAGCATCGTGTAATATGCGTCCGTGCGCTGCAAGGGCACCGTCAAGATCATCGCGATCTTTGACACCGAGCGCCAATACTAGTTCAACATTGTAATCACCTTGGCTGAAATCAAGATCATCGCTGCTGATCGTTGTTCGATAAGGGGTGATGAAAATTTTTACAACGTCACCATCAACCTTGTAGCGCAGGTGGTCGGCCTTTTCCTTATCAAGCGCAATAATAAAATCACGTAAGCTATCAACGGTATTTTCAAAGGTTTTTTGAGGGTCAAGAAATGTAATTGCCGGGGGTATATTACCGCTAAACACTGCTGTGGCGTGTTTTTCCATCTTATTAAGAAGCAGTGTTAAACCAAGTGCCGCACTCAATTCATCGACAGACGGATTGGTACTGACGGTAACTAAGATATTACTGCTGCCTTTGATCTTATCGACGATTTGTTGCTTAGCGCCCGGATCGTTCATAGAGGTGGTTTCCTACTTTTTATTTTGTACAGATTTTGAACTCACTATAGCATAAGAAGTTTGGCTGCGTCAACAATTCCGACCACTTTACAATTAGTGTGTTTTCCTCTATAATCACACCTTGATTGTATCTATAACTTATAAGAGGTAAAGGAACACTATGCCAATCATCAAATCAGCCATTAAACGAATGAAGCAGACGATTACACGTCGCGAACGCAATGTCGGCATCAAGCGCGATATTAAAGAAGCGACTAAAGCGTTTCTTGCGAAGCCAACCAGCGAAGGTCTTTCGAAAGCTCACAGCGAGCTCGACACCGCGGTTAAAAAGAAGCTTATTAAAAAGAACACCGTTGCCCGCCGCAAAAGCCAGCTTGCCCGTGTCGCCAAAGACGCCGGCGTAAAGCTTGTTGCAACTAAAAAAGCAACATCAAAGGCAGCTGCTAAGCCTGCAGCGAAAAAAGCACCGGCTGCAAAAGCCGCACCAGTTAAAGCTGCGGCCAAAACTGCTGCCGTGAAAAAAGCACCGGCTAAAAAACCAGCCGCAAAGAAACCTGCCGTTAAAAAAGCTGCAAAATAGTTTTCTCGCACTCTTATAAAAACAACCCCGCATTTGGCGAGGTTGTTTTTATTTACCGCAGGCGGCCCAACAAGCACACTTTTAACAGTGCCCTCTCAATAAGCAGCCACGGATCATGCGCCGATGACTTAAGCGTTGCATCAGCCTCAACAAACAGCGCGAGAAGCTGCTTTGCGTTCATCCGGCTCATCTTTTTAGCGTGCGGTGCAAGCTTGGAAAGCGCAAACGGATGCGCCCCGAGGTCTTTTGCCACCTCGGCAGACGATTTTTCGCCTAAACTCAAGGCAACAAGCTGAAATGCCTGCGAGCTAAGCAGCCCGAATACCCTATACGGATCTTCGGCGAGCGCCAATACTCCAAGCATATGCTTTACCGAGCTGCCATTTCCATTTAACGCTGCATCGAAAAGATTAAATACGTTCTCTGCTGGGTTCGCCTCAATGATCTCTTCGATAATTTCGGGTGTCACTTCGCCAAGCACGGCCAGTTTTTGCAATGCCCCAAAAAGCTGCCATTGATCGACACCAACACGTGCCACCAAAATCTGAGCACTTTTTTTATCCAGTTCAAAACCCAGACTTCTCGCCTCTTGTGTGGCCCATTGCTCTGCCTTTACGCTGTCGCGATCGGTCCACAAACGCGACTCATGTAGCGTTGCGTTTTTTTGCAGTGTCTTGTAGGTTTTTGTACGCTTATCTGGTTTTTGCTCCATCAGTATAAGGTGAACATCATCGTTAGCGCGGGCAATCCACGGTTCAAACTCGTTCCAAAGCGATTTATTTTCCGATAAGTTCTTGATTATGACAAGACGCTTACTGGCAAACAAGGTTGTTCCCATCAGCAGATCAGGCACACGCTTTAATTCAAGTTCAGTCCCATCAATCCGTTCAGGCGTGCCATCAAACTGCACTTCAATCTGGCGCAGTAATCGGTCATTCTCAAAACCGTTCTCGCCGGTAATTACTGTAATCATCTATGTAATACTATACGTCATAGCACCTGACAATGCGGACAAATATGCGTTCCGCGGCCAGCTGCTTTAAACTTAATAATCGTTGTACCGCACCGAGGGCATTCTTTGCCTTCGCGCCGGAAAACGCGGGCAAAATCCATGTAGCTGCCCCGCTTTCCTTCGGCATTCACGTAGTTTTTATCGGTACTGCCGCCTTTTTCAATGGCAAGATTCATAACCGCACGCAGTTCTGTATATAGTCGATGAAATTCAGCTGTCGTAATTGTTCCTGTCAGGCGCTGTGGGTGGATTTTAGCACCCCACAAGCTCTCATCGGCATAAATATTACCCACGCCTGCAACGACTGTCTGATCAAGCAAGGCCGCCTTAATGCTAGTCTTTGCCCGGCGCGTAAAGCGCGCTGCAAATTCATCTGCCGTAAAGTCGGCCTCAAGCGGCTCGGGCCCCACCTTTTTCATAAAGTCGATATTAGGAATTTCAATAGTCGGCAGCAGCTTCATCCAGCCAAACTTACGTTGGTCGTTGAAATATAAATGTGAATCATCGGCAAATGTAAGCGTCACCCGTGTTGAGCGGTCGGGCAATTCGCCAACGAGGCTTTCATTCGGGTGGCCAGCACCAAATCGCAAGCCGGGGGTGACACGAGGCGGGGCAACGCTAGCAGTTGAATGGCTCGACTCGCCAATAAATACCAACTGCCCTGTCATTTTCAAATGTATCATAAGAGAGTACTCATCATTTAAATCAATCAGTAGCACCTTAGCTCGGCGGCGCACAGCCGTCACCGTTGCACCAATAAGAAACGAATTAATGTCGGCCGCCGCATTAGGAAAGCTCTTTGGCGTATCACTCTCGGCACTTTTTATCACCTTACCAATTATGAGCGTTTCAAGCCCCTGGCGCACGGTTTCAACTTCTGGTAGTTCTGGCATTTTGTACCTTTATTATACGTTTATATCTTCCTTATTGGCAAACATTTGGGCACAATGCACATACATTAAACGGTCTGTTTGATTCGTTTGCTTATCAGCTAAATCTTTCAGTCCTCGCGCTGCAGTAGTGGGATGTATGTTAGATTCTTTTATCATCTGGAATACGGGGAGCATTATCTCTGTAACAGCATGGTGAATCGCACTAACCATATCTGTTTCTTTTTCAGTTCCATTTATTACCGTACCAGGAGCTACGGCCTCACCAATTTCAATAGCCGTGCCAAGTACATCATAGCCCCGGTATGCTCTCTTGAAAAGCTTCCGTACCTCTTCTTCGTTTTTCTCTTTGTCATCTCCGATGTAGTGCTCTGATATATCAAAATAAGTAAGCTTCTCGGGAGCATTTTGCACTAAACTATCCAGTACGTCTTGTCCGTCTTGATAGGTAGCAAATTCCGAGTCCACAGGGTCGTATCCATCTATAATTGACGCGAATTTTTCGGTAAAAGCTTCGTTCATCCATCCACGCCCTACTCCGCCCATACTGTGAGTCATTTCGTGTCCAAAAATGTGTGGGCTTAAAGGTTCGTCACCAGGCTCGTACGGCCAAACTACTAGGTTCTTATGCTCACTACTATATGAACCTCCTCGTACTTTATCGTTATGGCCAACAAACCGTAAGTCAAAAATATCTCCTATGACCACTTCATCGACCCTTGCCGTTTCCTGTCTCCAGTCCGGATGAAGACGGCCGTCATCGGTAGCCTGCTGAATGTTATCAAAGTAATCTTTAGTTAACGTCCGTATAATCTCTGGATTCTGCGCGATTTCTTCTGTTTTTTCTATATTCCACTCAAGAAGCTGGGCTAGCTGCTCATCAGTAGCACCGCCTTCGCCGCCTGGAGTTTCTTGTGCCAGCCAATCAACAATGCTTTCCGCGCCGCCCCGTTGGTACTCCTCCATAACGGCAGAGGGCATGCCATTAGCGAATACGAGCTCCTGAAATCGCTGCTTTGCCATTGGAGAATATTTTTTGAGATGTTTTTCTCGAAACGTATCGAGCTCACCAGAGAGTCTGTCGGTAGTTATCTCAACCTCTTTGTCACTGCGTTCTATTGCATCGTTTAACTGAGAGGGGGCATATTTTTCCGACTGAAGCTCATTCAGCTTAAGCCATGCACGCAACCTGCGATGTTTTGCGAAATTCAGCTTCTTTGAGTCAGCTAGCTCATGATATCTTTCTAGCTGTTCCCTGGAGGATTGATTCTTTGCGAGTGATTTTCTATAATCCCGAAGCGCCTCTACGGCAAATATATGCAGAGAGTCAAACCCTTTCGCTTTTTCTACAGATACAACAGGTATTTCTAAATGTGACATTTTTTTATTTTGGAGGTTTAATACTATTTAAACATTAGCATTTTATAATATATTTGTCAATATCAACGACCTGTGCCACCAAGTCCGCCATCACCACGAGCGGTTGCATCAAGCTCATTAACTTCTACCCACTGAGCAATCTCGTGCTTTGCTATCACCAATTGTGCAATGCGGTCGCCGTCTTGAATTACATATGGTTCATTTGAAATATTCGTTAGCAATATTTTTAGTTCACCGCGATAATCAGCGTCAATTGTACCGGGCGAGTTAACCGCCACAATTCCCGACTTCAACGACAAGCCGCTGCGTGAACGCACCTGCATTTCGAACCCTACCGGAATCGCCATAAATAATCCTGTTGGCACGGCAATGCGCTCAAACGGCTGTAGTTCTATCGGACCACCAGGCAAAAAGGCGTGCGCATCCATGGCAGCGGCATGCTCGGTTTGATAGTGCGGCAATGGATGGTGAGATTTGTTGATTATGTCGATTTTCATCTTATTTTTCTTCCTCTTTTACAAGCATAGTATTCTTTAGTGCTTCCCGTAGCTGGTCGTTTGTCGTAAACAGCAGCGCCTGCATGCCAGCTTGCTTTGCACCATCGCAATTGGCCTGAATATCATCAATGAACAGACATTCATCTGGCGAAACACTCATGCGATCAGCCGCCCGTTCAAAAATAAGCGGATTTGGCTTGGTAATCCCCTCTTCGCTCGACATCACCACAACCTCGAATAAATCGTGCAACTGATGTTCATCAAAAAAGTCCTGAATCCAGCCACGGCCAATGTTACTGATGAGGCCTATCTTGTAACGAGACTTCAGTGTGCCTCTTATAAAATCAATCAAAGGCTGATTAATAACATGCTCACGAGAAAAAGCTCGGGCCGTTTCTTCTTCGCTTACACCGGTAATTTTTGCAACCGCCTGGGTATAGGTTGTTCTATCAATAAAGCCATGATCGGCCTGTTTGTTCAAGTCGTAAAGTGCTTCGTGATGCTCGGGAAAGCGGGAAAAGTAGGCATGGCTGACATCAACGTACAAGACGCCAAAGCAGTCAAAAAATAAGGTATTTATCACACTTCTTATTATAAGGTAAGTCGGCCAGAAGAGATATGAATTTTATCGAGTAACGATTTACTATCGGGAATTTGCTTTATGAACAAGCCTTCTACCTGTGGAACACTCGCTTTAAACGAGCCGGACGAACCTTTACAAGTTGATGTCCATAGTTGCTTTACTGTGCTGTTATTTTGCAGCACTTCAAACTGATATACTTTGCCGGTGGCACATATACCTCGGGTATCATTGGCCGCGTCTTTGAGTTCATCGCCCTTCATCATGTTGGCCTTGTCGAGGGCGTACACTAGCTCTTCGTAGGCTTTTACATTGTTGCCGTACTGCTTCATATCGAGTGATTTTTCCAGGTAACCCGAGTAGGTTGTCAGGGTACGGGTTGAAGAGTCAACGCTTACTTGATACGAACGAAAGTCTTCATCGGCAACAATCGGGCCTCGTACTGTCATACGGACGCTGCGGTCAGCAGAAGTATTAACCAATGCCTCGTGGCCTATGTCTACCTGAGTCTGGCTGGTTGGCGTGTCAACACCAAAAATAGCCCGGCCTACAGATACCAGGGCTGCAATCGCAATGGCGATAACAATTAAAACCAATACAATTGGAACAACTCGTGATGCGTTACCTCTATACATAATTACATTTTATCACTTTTATGCTTAAAAGTCAATAGTCACACTAAAAGCGAGCTATACGCCGACAATGATGTCATCGACGTATAGCTCTTCGTCTGTATGAAAAACAAGGAAGGAAGGTCGCGTTTACTATGGACCCGTTACGTGACATACCCACAACGCTGATGACGACTGCTTGCCAGAAGACTTAAGGTGTTGCCTCCACTCTTTATCATCGATACGCTGCGTAAAGTGGAAAAACACTCCATCCTCCAGCCTTTGGGCCTTTACATACCACCCCACCTTAACCGTCCACTCTGCCTCATCTACAACAAGAACATCGGCCGGCTTTACTACCTTCTGGCTCCCTGGTATTGGATTATCCAGAACAAAGCCTAAAAGGTTGTAGAATGTTGCTTCAGGATGTTCAGGCGAGAACGGACACGTACCAGTATGACTCTCACACATTTGAAACTTCTGACCTCGCTCAATACGAGGCAGATGCGGCTTCTCCACGCGTACCACTCCTATTGCTGTATATTGTCATTTCCTCGTTCAACTACGTACGTCACTTACTTATATAATTTGCACGCAGAAATAGCAATGATTTTCCTAATTCCACGATTCACATGAACAGCTACGAGACGAGTCCACGCGCAATAAGTCGGGGCAATACCTCATGCTTAAATATCGAACCCATGGGAATTACGTCCATATTTTTCGTATCTACCCAGCACAGCTCTTCTATTTCATTATCAGGCTCAAGAATGCCATCATACCTTTTAATTAAAAAGGTTGTCATATGCAGTTGCACACCCGGTTTATCATCGGCCTCAGCATCAAAGCTACCAAATAGCTCGTAGTCACCTGCCTTAATGTCCATCTTTAATTCTTCCTTAAGTTCTCGAATAAGCGCTTCTTCGAAGGTTTCATCGCCCTCAATTTTTCCACCCGGCGCAAAAAAATGCGTTTTGCCTTTTGACCGTGCCACGAGAAGCTGTTTATTTTGAACAATAACACCTGCTGCTTTATAAATATCCATTGTCATAGTTACCTTTCAATTACTTCTTCCAAACCTTACGCTATTGTTCGGATGATCACAGCTCGCCCCAATTTTTACCAATGCTTACGTCTACTTTTAGCTTTACTTCCAGTTTTGGATAAATATTTTCCATGGTGTCTTTTAGAAGTTCAGCGATTTTATCGGCGTTTTCGGCCGGGCATTCTACTAAAATACTGTCGTGTACCTGCAAAATTTGCTCACCCAAATCGCCAATTTTCTCATCGACTTTCAGCATCGCCATTTTCATAAGGTCGGCTTCTGTTCCTTGAATCGGCATATTGGCAGCGGCACGCTTGGCGCCTTCGCGCACCATAAAGTTAGTGCTGCTGACATCGGGCGTTGGGCGGCGGCGGCCAAAATACGTTTCAACGTAGCCTTCGGTTTTGGCCTTTTCGAGCGTGTCGTCAATGTATTTACGAATGGGCGCACGAAGAGCAAAATAGTTGTCAATGAATTGTTTTGCTTCAACAAAATTCATGCCGGTTGCGGCCGAAAGCCCGTGCGGGCTCATGCCGTAGAGAACACCAAAATTAATTACTTTGGCGGCGCGGCGTTGCAATTTCGTAACGTCATCCATGGACACGCCAAACGCTTGGGCGGCCGTTTTGGTGTGAATATCGGCATCGCCGTTAAAATCATTGATAAGCTTCTTATCATCGGCTAGAACTGCAGCAAGACGCAGCTCAAATTGCGAATAGTCGGCACTAACAAACACTTTATCACCCTCGGGAATAAACGCCTCACGAATTTTACGGCCCAGATCGCTTCGTACCGGAATGTTTTGCAAGTTCGGGTTGTTGCTTGAAAGCCGGCCGGTTGCCGCTACATCCTGGCGGAAATCGCTGTGAATACGTGACTGTTCATCGGTTTGTTCGGGCAATGTATCAACGTAGGTATTTTTCAGTTTTGCCAGCTCACGGGTGCGTTCGATCAACTCAATAATAGGATTTTGGCCACGTAGTTTATCGAGCTCTTTTTGGCCGGTGCTATAGCCAGTTTTTCCCTTTTTAATGCCAGTTGTTGGCAATTGCAATTTAGTAAAAAGCACTTCGGAAAGTTGGGCCGGGCTGCCAATGTTAAATTCGTACCCAACAAGCTTATACATTTCTTGTTCAAGTTTTTTGTGTTCATCACCAAGCTCTTTGCTCATGGCGACAAATTGTTTTTTATCAATTTTAATGCCACGCGCCTCCATACGATACAGCATATACGTCAGTGGAAAATCGAGCGTTCGGGCAACTTTTGCCACTTTTGGCTCTTTTTTAAAGCCCTCAAGCTGCTCGGTGTAGGCAGTCCATAAAGCCGCCATTACTTGCCCTGGGTTTGCTTCATCGAGCGTTTCGCGTGCTAGGCCGCTAATAGAGCGGTCGCGCATTAATGGATCGAGCAAAAAAGCGCCTTGGCGAAGATCGTGCACAGTATCAAATCGCACCTCTACACCTTGCTCGTGCGCCATATGATACATCTTTTTCGCGTCATACGTTACCACGCTGGTCATTTCAAGTGCTCGCCAAATACTGGCATCTACCGTTGAAAGCGGCGCTACGGCGACTGTTTTTTTGTCGGTTGAGATCCACACCGCATCTTCGTGTACGTGCACCAATACTTCAGCTCCGCCATCAAGCGACAGCGTTTCTGGCCAAGCTATTTCTTTTAGCGCAGGGGCCGCCGAGGTAGGCTTAGTATCAAACAGGCTTGCTTGGTCGGTTTGTTGCATATGTTTTGGCAAGCGCCGCACCAGCGAACTGAACTCAAGTCGTTTTAGCAAGTCGGCCAGCTTGTTTGTATCGAGTTCGTGGGCATCCATGGCTTTTTCGTCAAACTTTAACGGCACATCGCACCAAATCTTACCAACTTCGCGGCTCATGTAGGCCGACTCTTTGCCAGCCTCAAGCTTTTTAGCAACCGTTGGTTTTATATCGGCCAGATGTTCATAAATACTATCGAGGGTTTTGAACTCTTGTAGCAGCTGTGTAGCAGTTTTTTCACCAATACCAGGCACGCCGGGAATGTTATCGCTACTATCGCCTTTTAGCGCCTTAAGATCTAGAAATTGGTCCACACCTAGACCATACTTTTGTTCAAAATACTCTACGCTAAATTGTTCAATATCGCTAAAGCCTTTTTTAAGCGCATACACATGTGTAAGTGGGCCAATAAGCTGCAGCATATCGAGGTCACTGGTAATAAGGCAAGTTTCAATGTTTTTTTCGGTTGCCTGCTGGGCGAGACCACCCATAATGTCATCGGCCTCGTAATCATCAAGCTCGTACAGCGGCCAGCCAAAGGCATCGAGCAATTCGTTAAGCATGGGAATCTGCGCAAAAAAATCTTCGGGCGGTTTTTTGCGGCCAGCTTTGTACGTTGGCAAAATTTCAAGCCGCTTTCGAATACTGGTTCCTTTTTTGTCCCATGCTACAGCAACGTAATCGGGCTCGAGCTTTTTCATGATCTCAAGAGCTAAACTGGCAAAGCCGAACACACCGCCGGTTGGCGTTCCATCGCGCGTGCTGAGGCCGGGCATTGCATAGTAGCCTCTATAAAAAACTGATTTTCCGTCAATAACAACAAGGCGCTTCATAGTACCAGTATACTTCATCTGTTACACTATAGGCATGAATCATCACGAAAACGTCAAGATTATCGCCTTCGTCGGTCTTACTGGTAGCGGCAAAAGTACAGCAGTTGAATACTTAACCGAAAAAGGACACCCAAGAGTATATTTTGGTGGAATCGTACTCAATGAAGTCGCAAAACGCGGACTTGAACTCACTCAAGAAAACGAACAACCAATTCGCGAGGAACTACGCGAAAAAGAGGGCAAAGACTTTGTCGTAAAGCGTATTATTACCCAAATTCACGACCTTATTGGTGCCGGCCAGCACCGGATTGTGGCGGACGGATTATATACCTGGACAGAATATAAAGCACTCAAGCACGAGTTTCCTGGCGAGCTGACGGTTGTTGCCACCGTCACGCCAAAACATGTACGCAAGCAGCGTATGGCCAACCGCCCGCACCGCCCTCTTACTCCCGAACAAGTCGATCAACGCGACTGGGCAGAAATTGAAAATATCGAAAAAGGCGGCCCTATCGCTATTGCCGATTATTACGTTATGAATGATGAGGATACCGAACATCTTCAAAAACAAATCGATACAATTACCGCCGCCATACATTTTTAAAATGCATTGACTTTCTAGTTTTTATGTTTTAATGTAAATTTACCTACTAGTGAAGGTGTGATGAGAGTGAGTAAATTCACTGACCGGCAAGTTTACGTTGAAAAAGGCGATGAAATGGAATTGCGAGAAGTCAGAACTGAAGAAATTGTCCTTGTCAATGTTCGCGGAGACCTCGTGTTTGACGATCCAGAAACCGGTGAAGTGGTGACCTGGAGAATGCCAGCGAAACTGCAGCCATTTTTTCGTAACCAATGCACCCGCCGCTTCCACTGCGTAACCGAAGAGGTGGGGCGTTACACCAAGGTGAGTGGCGTGTGCATTGACAACCAGCTCATCCTTCTTCCGTAGACCCGCCCGTCTGAAAAAGCCCGTCTGAGAGATTCTCTCTGACACCCCGCTTCTTTCAGGCGGGCTTTTTCATCACAAAACAATACTAATTCTCTCAAAGAGAGTCTGTTATCGAATTTTATTTTATTGGAGGTTATTTACATTTAGCCGGCTATCTGTCTAAATAGTAAAGTCCAACTCCCGAAATGAAGGATATCGTGACTACCTCCGACATCTATTACAACAGACAACGGGTGCTGAGCATTGATATTAACGGCAAAGACTACCCCGTTTTCTTGACCCAGATAACCTGTTGGGTTACACGGGATGTCAGAAACAGCACCCTCAATGTCGCTATCGCGCCGAAAGGAAAGCGTCTTTTTGCCGAGATTAGTATTGAGCGCTTCCCACCTTTTGATGTAGCCAGGATCGTTACGGGAACAAAGAGAAGCACTACCGGGGATTTTATCATTGTTCATCCCGCCAATAAGCACAAGCTCGTGGGAATGAAGATATACGATGGCACTAATCTAGTGTTCACACGTCCCCAGGACTTATAGTCCGCTCGAAAAAGCCCGTTGGAATTACTTCCAATGCTGACGCTTTTTCGGCGGGCTTTTTCACTATCCTATTTTGCGCTGTAAAGTCTAGCCCAAGTATTCGTGCAATTTTTTAGCATCTTTATGCTTACGAAGCTTAGCAAGTGCTTTGGCTTCGATTTGGCGGATACGCTCACGGGTAACGGCAAATTCTTGCCCTACTTCTTCAAGCGTGTGACTTTTGCCGTTTTCAAGGCCAAAACGCATTTTAACAATCTTTTGTTCACGCTCAGCAAGCGTTGAAAGAATTGCCTGTACCTGTTCTTTTAAGAGCTGGCTGGTTGCAGAAGCCTCGGGCGTTTCACCGTCTTCGTCTTCAATAAAGTCACCAAGAACAGAGTCTTCGTCTTCGCCATCACGGCCGACACCAGCGTCAAGCGAGGTAATGTCTTGCTTGATTTTAATAACGTATTCAACCTTGTCGGGTTCCATCTCGAGTTCTTTCGCAAGTTCCTCAATGGTTGGCTCACGGTTGAGCTCCTGAGTCATGCGACGTTGTGTACGAAGCAGCTTGTTAATGGTTTCCACCATGTGCACGGGAATACGAATAGTACGGGCCTGGTCGGCAATTGCACGAGTGATCGCCTGGCGAATCCACCATGTCGCGTACGTACTGAATTTAAATCCCTTATCTGGGTCGAACTTTTCAACGGCACGAAGAAGACCAGTGTTGCCTTCCTGAATAAGATCGAGGAAATCAAGCCCGCGGCCGCTGTAGCGTTTTGCAATCGAAACCACAAGACGCATGTTAGCTTCAGCCATTTTGTCTTTAGCTTTTTTGTCACCGGCAACTACTTTTTGCGCTAGAGCCAGTTCTTCTTCTGCATTAAGCAAGGGAATTTTACCAATTTCACGAAGATAAAGACGAACACTGTCATCACTTACATCATCAAAATATTGACCGCTGTTGAGCGTATCAACATCGTCTTCTTCTTCATCTACCAGCTCATCAAGTGCTGGTTCATCAAGGTCGCTTAGCGGACCACCACTTGCGTCAACTACCAAATCATCTTTAACTTTTGGTGGGGTTATATCATCTTTGGCCACGAGTTATCTCCTTTATAAGTGTATTAAGTTGCGTGCGTAACGTTTCAGCGAGCGCATCATCGTCATTGCTTTCGGCTATGCGCAGCTGCTTGGTTAATTGCTCTTGTTTTTGTTTTTTGTATTCATTTTCAACTTGGCGGAGCAATCGTGCCGTTTCAAAGTAACGATCTTTGTCGTCCCAATCGGCATATCGGGTGTCGGCCTTCAATAGTAATATTTTCACATACGTATCGAATTTTTGCAAGCCCTGCGGAGTCGTTTGCACTACTTTGCCGCCATGATGCGTTAAGTAGCTTGCTACCGCCTGCCGTTGCTCGCCGGCAAATATCATGCTATCGACACGCGCAAACAAGTCTTGACTCGATGCATCAATAAGGGCAGCTGCCAGCACGTTATCCTGATACGCGTACGGATCTGCTGCTACCGGCTGCATCGAGGCAACCGGTCTTTTGAGCGGCGCCTGTGACTCGGGCTGCACGCTTGCACGCTTTGCCTTTACCGCTTCAAGTGACGAGTCAATCATCGTGGCAATCTTTTTCTCGTAATGGTCTTGCTCAACAGGATCTTTCAGTCCGCGGACCACGGCCAGTGCGGCAGTCGTAAAGGCCCGTTTACCTGCTGCCGTGGTAATATCTTGGCGCTTGCCATATTGGCTTAAAATCCAATCGACAGCCGGCTCGGCATCGTTAATTGCCTTTTGCCACAACGATACGTCTTGCTGAATAAGCTCGTCCGGGTCCTTGGCATCCCCGGGTAATGTAATAATTGTAAGGTCAACACCAACTTCACTGGCAATCGGAATCGCCCGTTCGGTCGCTGCAATACCCGCCTTGTCACCGTCAAACGCTAGGCGTACATTGCCCGTAAGTCGGCGAAGCGCTCGCAGATGGTTTTCGGTCATGGCCGTTCCTGCGGTTGCCACTACCTGGGTAACGCCCGCCTGGTGGCTGCTTACTACATCAAGATTCCCCTCCACAATAACCGCATAATCACTGGTGCGGATTGCTTCTTTGGCGAGGTTCAGTCCGAATACGTGTCGGCCTTTGTCATAGAGTACTGTTTGCGAAGTGTTCAGATACTTTGGTGCGTTTGGGTCGTCTACGATTATCCGGGCGGTAAAACCAATCACTTGGCCCGTAGCGTCCATCAGCGGCACGGTCATGCGACCGCGAAACATATCACCACCAAACCGGTTCGTAAGCCCGGCATCGGCAAGTTCATTTTTTGTGAACCCTTTTTTTAACAAAAATTGCACCAATGCATCGCCGCTCGTGGGTGCGTAGCCTATACGAAAATCCTGTACGATTTGGCGGGAAAGGCCGCGTTTTTTAGACACGTACAAAAGGGCGTGCTCGTTTTTAAGCAGGCTATGCTGATAATAGTTAGCTGCCAGATCATTGGCCTCCAGCAGGCGTTTTTTCCGGCGCGCAAGGTCCTGGTTGCCTTTTGATTCATAGATGCTAAGATCAACGCCGGCTTTTCGCGCCAAATGGTCAAGCGCACCTCGAAAGTCCATACCTTCGACTTCCATCACAAAGCTGAATACATCGCCGCCTTTGTTTGAAGAAAAATCATGCCATATATGTTTGTCGGGGCTCACAAAAAAACTAGGTGTTTTTTCACCGCTAAACGGGCTAAGCCCCTTAAAGTTACGACCGGCGCGCTTTAGCTGAACATACTCGCTAATCACATCCTCGATATTAAGACGCGCCCGCACTTCTTCTTTGGCATCTTGCATACCTCTATTATACCTCTGTTGGAGTAAAGTTGAAACCAGCTATCAATCTTTGCATTCACCGCGGGTGGCATTCAGTGGGGCAGCACCCAAAATTGTTTTTATTGTAACCAATAAAAAAATTTTAGGGGCAAACCGGATGACAGGACTCGAAGGAACGTAAAGCAACTATGCTTTAACCTTTTACATTCGTACCGTTCATGGTTAAATAAAAGCAATATGTATCCAAATCAAGACCAACACCAATACTCTATCGATTACCTCAACGAAATCGCTCCTCAAGAGAAAAAGCCTGGCCTTGATAACAAAAAATTCCTTATGCTGGTAGGTGGAGGGTTGATAGTCGCAATTATCGCCGGAATTTTCGTGCTTTCAAGCGGCAGTGCCCCAGGGCCAACCCAGAAAATGCAAACACTGGCGGCTCGCCTTATAGCGCTACAAAAAATCAGTACCACCGCCCAGAAAAACATAAAAAGCAGCAGCCTGCGCGGCACCAACAGCAATCTGACTATTTTTCTCACAAACACCAGCCGCGATATTGCCGGGCCTCTTTTGAATAACGGTGTTGATGTCAAAAAAATCGACAGTAAAATTACAGCTGCCGAAAAAGGTGAAAAACTATCAGCTACGCTTGAGGACGCTCGCTTAAACGCTGTCTTTGACCGAAAATATCCACGCGAAATGGACTACCAGCTTGGCACCGTTGAAGCCCTTATGAAAGACATCTACGCCAGCACCAACAGCAAATCTCTAAAAGAGTTCCTTATGGCTACCGACAAAAACATGCAACCGATCAAAAAGCAGTTCGAAGATTTTACCGCTGCAACCAGCTAACTGCCAGTAACAAGGGTATAGCTATGAAGTATCAGGCTTTTTATCTCATCATCAGGAAGCTGCCCTGTACAAAGAATTGTATTCCAGTGTTTTTTGCTTAAATGATAGCCAGGAACAACCGTTTCGTATTTTTCGCGTAGCACCAATGCGAGTTGTGGGTCACATTTAAGACTCAACCGAAGCGGATCGCTTTTGTCGGCAATAATCGCAAACAATTTCCCATCATTTGCTTCTTTATTTCCCACTTTATACACCGATGTATCTTCGCCAAATGGAAAATCGAGCCAGGTGTTTGGAAAACCGAGCAAATAGTCATCAAGTTCTTTATGGGTCATTGCGTTATTTCACCTTAACATTCAGTTTTGTAAGGTAATATTTTAGCTCCATAATACTGCCGCGAATATCGCCGAGTGCACGATGCTCTTCGGGTTTAGCAAATTTCTTTTTAAATTTACCCTCAAACACCACTTTCCAGGCGCTCACATCAAGCATACGGCAATGCAGCCGGGCGTCAATCCGTGGCCACTGGCTCACAATAAACCGCCGGTCCATGTGAATAGAGTTGCCCCCAAGCAGTACCGGTGCATCTTTTTCAAAATGCTCATCAATAAACTCTAATAGTTCATCTTCAATTTCGGCCAGTTCCTTGCCGTCTTTGTTCTGTAAAACAAGGCCGTTTTTTGATTCGGGATTCGCATCCCAAAACACACTGTTTGCCGCCAGGCGTTCATCGAGCGTCATATCTTCGTTTTTTATAATGCCCTCATAGGTGGCAATTTCGTTGAAGTCCCAATCAGTCGCAATGGCCGCAACTTCAAGAATAAGGTCGTTATTGGCATCGAGTCCTGTCATTTCCAGGTCGACCCAGAGGATTTTTGCTTGTTTTGTCATAGCTTTATTGTACAGAGTTTTTTTAAATCACAAAAACACTTAATATCTTTATTTTTATGATGCTATTGACATATTATATATTTAGTATATCATTAGATATACAATATCCCTCAGCCCTCCTCTACGAAAGGATACTCATGAACCTCATGAGACAGCAGGTCGTTGCGGTATTGCGATCAGCACTGTGCCAACTCAAGGGTGCAATCTGCCGGGACTGCAGCTCCTACCCCTGCAACTGCTCACCCGGTAAGGGCTTCAGGCGCTGAACACCAGGTATCCCTGTTCTCTCCCTAGGAGAGAACAGGGATACCTATTACATATCACGCTTCTTAAACGCCAAACTCAACGAATTAATACAAAACCGCTTATCGGTTGGCGTGCCAAACCCCTCGCCCTCAAAAATATGCCCCAAATGCCCGCCACAATTACTACATGTCACTTCGGTGCGAACCGACCCCAGGCTATCATCTTCATGAAACTCAACGGCACCCGGCTTGGCATCGTAAAAACTGGGCCAGCCGCAATGGGCATCAAATTTCGTGGTGCTATCAAACAGCACCTGACCGCACGCCGCACAGGCGTATATACCATCGGCATACAACCCATCATATTCACCGCTAAACGGCGCTTCGGTGTGTTTTTTGCGCAAAATTGCAAATTGCTCGGGCGTTAGTATATCCCGCCACTGTTTGTCGCTCTTTTGCATAACACCTACTCCTTTTTCTTATCAAGCCGGTCAAAGCCAAGCGCATGTACCACCAAATACACTACCAATGCAATCACCAGAAAGTTAATGAGGTCATTCAAAAATACACCGTAGTGAAGCACTGCAAAATCGCCCACAGAAGTCTTACCAAGGTTCCATGTAAGGCCCTTTAAACCCTCAGACGAGCCCAAGACAAACCCGATCGGTGGCATTACCACGTTATCAATCAACGACTTCACCATGACCGTTACAGCACCGCCAAGCACCAACCCCACCGCAAGTCCTACCACGCCCTGCGTTCGAATAAACGTCACAAAGCCATTTACGTGGCGAGTACTACGTGTTTTTAGCGCCGCAGCACGTACTATTGCCGTAGTTTTTGGTGATGATTTTTTGGATGTCTTGTCTGTCATATATTCTCCCTAAACGACTTTTACATTTTTGCTGGCACTTCAATACCCAGCACACCAAGTCCGTGGGAGAATACATGACTTACCTTACCAAGAAGCTGCAGACGTGCTGCTTTTTCTAGCTCGGTCACGTTGCCCGTTGCTACTGGTGTTTGTTCGTAATACCGGTTCATTTCGCGCGCAAGTTCGTACAAATAGGTTGCAATTTTATGCGGCTCCAAATCTCGTGCGGCCAAACGAATTGCCTCGGGATATTCTAACAGTTTTGCAATAACCGCTTTTTCCGGCTCATAACTATATGACCGAAAATCGACTTCCGTTGGTGTGCCGTTATCAGAAATAATTTTATTAACACGCACTGCCGCGTACTGAATATACGGCCCGCTAAAACCAGTCAGCGCAAAAATACTTTTCCAATCGAATAAAATGTTCGTACGGCGATCGGCGGCAAAGTCGCTAAATTTAATGGCGCCAAGAGCAATCTTTTGAACGTCATCCTCGGATACATCGCGCCCCTGCACAATTGCCCGTGCCTTTTCTTCGGCCGTATCAAGCAATTCTTCCATGAGCACTACGCCCTTGCGACTGCTCATTTTTTCGCGGGTACCGTCTTCGTTAAGCTGATCGATCATGCCAAACCACAAGTGAATAAGTTCGGTGTGAATACCAAGTTTCTTGGCAAGTGCAAATAGCTGGCTAAAATAAAATTGTTGTTCGTTACCGACCGCATATATCACGCGGTCAGGGTGCCAGGTTTCCTCGCGGTAAAGCATGGTCGCAAGATCGGTCGTGGCATACAGCGCCGCACCGTTTGATTTTTGCACCAACAGCGGTACGTCAAACCCATCTAGCGGTACGATAACTGAGCCGTCATCGTTCTTGATAGCCACACCACTTTCAAGTAGCGTTTGCACAGCGGCTTTGCCTTTTGGCGCAAAAAAGGCCTCGCCCAGTTCGTGATCGGTCGAAATCTTTAACCGATCCATAATGTCATGAATATGGGCTAGCGAAATTTCATTGAATCGCTTGCTATAAGCCACAGCTTCGTTGTCGTTGCCTTCAAGCTTTAAAAGCCACTGCTGGACTTCATCGGCAAGGGCGGTTTCGCCACGCTCCTTCTCTTCTTTGAGTGCTTTTTTAGTAGCAATATACACCCGGCCCAGTTCATACACGCCGTCTTTTTCTAACGCTTCATCGCTGCTAAATTTCAAAAAACCCACTACCCAAATACCAAACGGTGCACCGTAATCGCCCAGGTGATTATCGGTAATAACGTTCCAGCCAGTTACTTCCATCAAGCGTTTTGCTGCCCAACCCTGATTGCCCGGGCGAAGATGCCCAATACTATACGGTTTTGCCATATTCTGGCTCGGGTATTCTACGACAACCGTTTTGCCTGCCCCGTCTTGGTTTTCTCCGTAGCGATCACTCCAGGTTTCCTCTAATGCGGTAGCTAAACTTTTTGCGGCTACGCGCACATTAATAAAGCCAGGACCAGCAATCGTTACTTCAGAAAAGTCACCAGTCTCACGAAGTTTTGCTGCTATTTCCTCGGCAACTTCGCGTGGATTTCTTCCAAGCGGTTTTGCCAGTTGCATTGCCACATTCGTTGCATAGTCGCCAAACTGTGCATCGGGGCGCGAAAGCACCACCTGCACTTCTGCTGCAAATAGTTCGCGTACAATGGTTGCGATTTTTTTATCCATTACATTTCATTATAACAGAGGTAAAATAAAAACTGTTTCTTTTTATAGCACCCCCGATCATTAGGTATGTTTACTACGTACTGCACTGTCAATAAGCCCAATAAAAAGAGGATGCGGACGAAACGGTCGGCTTTTAAACTCGGGGTGGGCCTGCGTGGCAACAAAATAATCACTTTGCGGTGCCTCAACGAACTCAACCAGCTTGCCATTGGGCGAGGTACCCGAAATAGCCAGGCCACCATCCGTCATTTGCTGAGTAAACTTTTGGTTCACTTCGTAGCGATGACGGTGACGTTCTATAACCTCTGTATCGCCGTATATATCTGCCACTTTTGAACCCTTTAAAAGTGTAGCCGGATAATCGCCCAGTCGTAGCGTACCCCCGGTTGATTCTTTACCGGCCTGCCCTTTCATAATGTAGACCACGTTATCCTTAGTGTCGCTAAATTCGTTACTGTGCGCATTTTTAAGACCGCTTTTTCGGGCCGCTGCAATAACCGCCGCCTGTAGTCCTAGGCAAATACCAAGGTATGGCACGTTGTTATCGAGCGCGTAGCGAGCTGCAGCAATTTTGCCATCTATCCCGCGCTTGCCAAAGCCCCCGGGCACCAACAGTCCATCAACCTTAGAAAAATCATCATCGGTAGCTGTTTCGGCATTTATCCACTGAATATTCAGCCCTACCTTTTCGTGCCACGCAGCAGCTTTTAACGCTTCAATCACCGAAATATAGGTATCTTCGTTGTCCATGTATTTTGCCACCAGGCCAATCGTTACACTTTTTTCCGGTGTACTCATTTGAGCTTCGATTATTTTTTTCCACGATGACAAGTCAGGTTTTTTACTAAAACCCGAAAACTTTGTGAGCATGTCGTGCAGTCCGCTGCTGGCGATATTAAGCGGGATACGATACACCGTATCGGCATTTGGCATTAAAAGGACGTTCGCCTGTGGGACGCCACCAAACAGACTAATCTTTTCAGCTACAGCTATAGGCGCCGGCGTATCGGTACGCACCACAACGCTATCGGGCACGATCCCAAAGCCACGCAGGTCGTTTAAGGCATTCTGAGCAGGTTTGGTTTTAAACTCCTTGCTGGTACCAATAAACGGTACATACACCACATGCACAAATAAACAGTTCTCGCGGCCTACTTTTTGGGAAAACTCACGGATTGCCTCGATGTAGCTCAACCCCTCGTAGTCCCCTACCGTTCCCCCAATTTCAACAATATGAACATCGCTTCCTTTGCTGGCCGTTATAATAGCGCGCTGAATCGCCTGGGTAAGATGCGGCACCAGTTGTACCGTTTTACCTTCAAATTTACCCGCTCGCTCATCGGCAATAAGCTCTGATAGCAACCGGCCCGATAACGTTGCGTTCTTTTGCGTTAGCTCCAAATCCAAAAAGCGCTCGTAGTGCCCCAGGTCAAGATCTGTTTCGGCGCCGTCTTTTGTTACGAAGCATTCGCCATGTTCTGCAGGATTCAAAAGGCCCGCATCTACATTGAGATACGGGTCGCACTTTTGAACTGAAACGATAGCACCTTTGGCCTGTAACACGGCACCGATACTGGCCGCGGTGATACCTTTTCCTACCCCCGAGAGTACACCCCCAGTTACAAATATGTATTTCTGTTTTTTCCCCATGTCGTTTTTCATCTCCATGGGA
>DATHGD010000098.1:0-4864 GCA_035317765.1 Saccharimonadales bacterium (SeqCode)
GAGTTATAAACGGGAACCCAGGCCTTCCAGCTTTCAACGCCGGCTTTTTTGAAAATGCGCGAGAGAAGAAGCGCAAAGACGACATACGCAATAAGCGCAAAAACGAGCACAAACAAAATGATACCCATGGCAGCTGCGGCGCTCATGGCTGCATCAGCACCAGTGCTGGTTGTATAGTAAGTACTATCGTATGATGTTGTTTCAGCGAACAGAGATACAATGTTCATATTTCCCCCTAAGTATTAATTCTTAGATTTTATTGTACCACGATGGTAAAATAGAGCATAATGACAAAATTACTAAATGGTACAGAGCTGGTGGGCTATATTAAAGAGCGCCAGGCACGGCAAGTTCGGGCACTTCGGCAGGCATCGCAGGTGTTTCCAAGCCTTGTGGTGATTAAAAGCACCGGTGCTTCACCGGTGATCGATGCGTACATTCGCATGAAGCAGCGATATGGTGATGATATTTTAATTGAAACCAGGGTAGAAACGCTGAGTGAAGCCGAAATGCCCGCCGCTATTACGCGGCTGAACGCAGATAGTTCGGTGCACGGCATTATTGTGCAGCTTCCGCTTGATGACATCAGTAAAACCGATGAAATTGTGAATATGGTTGCGCCCGAAAAAGACGTTGATGGTCTTTCTGGCAACGGCCAGTTTGATAGTGCCACAGCACTCGGTATCAGCTGGTTGCTTGCCGGATATGCAGTCGATCTTGCCGGTAAAAAACTGACTATTGTAGGCAATGGCCGGCTTGTTGGTGCGCCTCTTGCAAAAATCTGGAAAGAAAGCGGTTACGATGTAACCGTGCTCGATAGTACGAGTTCTGATATTGCCAGTGTTCTACGCGCAAGCGATGTCATTGTGTCGGCAACCGGTGTGCCGCGGCTTATTACCAGTGATATGGTGCCCATTGGGGCAACGGTGGTCGATGCTGGGACGGCAAGCGAAAACGGTGTGATTATAGGCGACATTGACGATGCTGTCCGCATGCGCGATGATCTTAAAATAACGCCCGAAAAAGGCGGCGTTGGGCCACTTACCATTGCAGCGCTTTTTGATAACGTTATAGCTGCTGCCCAAAAAGCGGCCTCAAAGCAAGATTCTTAGGCGATTCCGAGTGCTTCTTTAACGTGGCTTACGACTTGACGGGGCGTCAGGTCGGCTTTTACGATGTAACTGTGAATTCCCAGGGTACGAAGTGACTTAGGCGCCTCTTCTTCGCCAAGGTTGGTCAAAATAATGACAGGGATCGTTTTACCCCACTCGTGCGAACGAATTTCAGCAAGCGCCTCCGAGCCATCCATGCCTGGCATTTTCATATCAAGCAATATAAGATCGGGTTTAAATTCTTCAACCAACGCAACGCCGCGTTTACCATTATCGGCAAGCTGCACTTCAAAGCCATCGGCCTCGAATTTCATGCGATACATTTGGCTGATAACAGGATCGTCTTCGATGATTGCAATTTTAGTCATAGTAATTTCTCTGGTGGCTTATATTTGTAATGATCTCCAGGCCCTTCTTTACATCTTCAATAGTACCACCATACGAAAGCCGTACAAAAGTTTCGTCTTCTGAAAATGCCCTACCGGGCAGTAGCAGTAGGTTATTGTCGGCACAAAGTGCAGTAAAACTAAGATCGTTCATACCTTGAGGGACTTTGAAGAATGTATAATATGCACCCTCGTTACCCTGTGTGTCGTACCCGGCAGCTGAAAGTTTTTCGATAACGAGCTGTCGTTTCTGGCTATAAGAAGTGCGGGTTTCATATGGTCTACTGAGCGCTTCGAGCGCGGCATACTGCGCAATTGAGGAAGAGCAAAAGACGGCATATTGCTGCAGCTGATTAATTATCTTTATAATTTCAGATGGCCCCGTAATGTATCCGAGTCGCCAACCGGTCATGGCATAAGCCTTTGAAAAACCGTTCATTGTAAGGGTATTCGGATACACGCTTCCAATACTAAAATGCTCACCTTCATAAATGAAACTTTCGTACATCTCATCGGAAATAATAAGAATGTTGTTTTCCTCGGCGATTTTTGCCAGTTGCAAAAGATCTTCTTTCGGATAGACGGCACCGGTCGGGTTGTTTGGTGTATTGATAATGATGAGTTTAGTTTTTTCAGTAACTCCAGCCTTTATCGCTTTAAGATCGAGTTGGAAATTGTGAAGTGTTGGAACTCGTTTGACAACTGCTTCGGCGAGTGGCGCCAAATAATGGTACGGTGGGTAACTTGGATCCATGATCATAACCTCATCACCGGGATTCAAAATCGCAAGATAAACAAGAAGCAGACCGGTGGTGAGCCCGGGTACAATGGTAACGTCATCCGCGGATGTTATGATGCTATTTTCGTTTTCGAGTTTTAGGGCAATAGCTTTACGAAGTGACGCAATACCGTTTGCGGGCGTGTAGAAAGTATTGCCTTCTTGAATCGCGCGAATCCCTGCGTCTTTTATGTATTGCGGGGTAGTCCCTTCGGGAAGACCAACGCTCAAATCTACGGGATTTTTAAGCGTTTGCTGTTTATGGTATACCTCTTGAAAAACACTGCTATCGAAGTCGTTCAGTCGTTGAGCCGCACGGTGTATGTTATACATATATTTGCAAAACCTCCAAGTTACTATATAGTGTACAGCAAACTAGGAGCCCACACCATATATGAAGATACCTCGCCCCCGTTTCCCGGATACTAGAAAAAATGTTGATACACCCGAATCACGGGGTGAAACCATGGCGCTCGATCTTTTCCATCTGGCTGCCAAAAGGGTGCCAGCCTATAAAGACTTTTTGCAAAAACAAGATATTGATCCGAAGAAAGTCCGTACATATGAGGATTTTCAGGCACATGTACCAGTAGTGGATAAGAAGAACTACCTTAGTCAGTATCCGCTTGCTCAGCTATGCCTTGATGGCAACATGTTCAGTAATCGTATTATCTCTGTCAGTTCTGGTTCGTCCGGAACGCCTTTTTATTGGCCTCGTGGCTTAGCGCAGGACCTAGAAGGTGCCGACATGTTCGGTGAGATTTACGATGACATATTTCAAATGAATGAAAAAAGCACGTTGCTAGTTATTTGTTTTTCTATGGGAACATGGATCGCTGGTTCATTTACGACTACCTCTTCGTTTGGCTATGCTGATAAAGGAAATCCTATAAATATTGTGACACCTGGACTTGAAAAAGGTGAAGCAATCAATGCCATAAAAAACCTCTCATCGAATTATGATCAAGTTGTCATTGTTGGCTATCCGCCGTTCGTGAAGGACATTATAGAAGAAGGTAAGCGTTCAGGTATAAAGTGGCCGAAGGTTAAAACTCGCCTCCTTATGGCAGGCGAAGCCTTCAGCGAAGAGTGGCGCGACTATGTATTGAAAATGATCAGCTCTAAAGATCCCTATTTTGATTCTTCAAATATCTATGGCAGCGCCGATGCGGGAATACTGGGGAACGAAACACCAGCCTCCGTGTTAGTCCGCCGTATTTACAACCAGCGGCCAAAAATGCGAATGGGTCTTTTTGGAACGGATACGCTACCCTCTATTGTGCAGTACGATCCGACTCATCGTCACTTCGAGGCGGTAAATGGCGAGCTGGTATTTACGACCATGTCGGGCGTTCCATTGGTACGTTATAATATCCGTGATACTGGCGGAGTTGTGACTTTCAAGGACATGACTGAACCAATTAAAGATCGCTTCACGAAGTTAGCATCGCAGCAAAATATTGACATAAAAAAGTGGAATCGTCCATTCGTTTATTTGAACGGTCGGAAAGATTTTTCAGTGACTATCTACGCGGTCAATATCTATCCGGAAAATATTAAAGCAGCGCTTATCGATCGGCATATTCAGCGTTGGGTAACCGGCCGGTTTACTATGGCAACGATGAATTACTCGGATATGGACCAGTATTTTGAGATTAACGTTGAGCTTGCACAGGATTTCGTTGTTAAGGCACAGCACAAGGCGCTGATTGAACAGGTTATATTGGACAAACTATTAAAGCTAAACACTGAATTCCATAAGTTGCATTCTGCGATTGGGGTAAAAGCTATTCCACATGTGCATCTTGTCGAGTTCGGCAATCCAAATTATTTCGCGCGTGGCGTGAAACACCGATGGGTGAAGAAGGGGGAGTGAAATATGGGACAGGGAAAACTAGCGGATACCGATCATGCCAAAGAGTGGCCGAAGAAATTGCAGCAAGTCGCTAAGAATGCCCATTACGATGAAAGCAGCTATGAACCTATTCTTGTTGAAATGCAAAAGAAGGGTGCTGAGGATGTGCTGACTAAATTATTAGAATCGGTTGCTGTAAGGCAGGTAATTGACAACTACGATGAACAATATGCGGAGTTGATTGTAAGCCGTCATCCGCAACTTTACCAGGCAACACTTGAAGTAAAACGTCAGTCACTTCAGGAATACCTTGATGCGCATTTTGCAAAAAAGCAGTCGTGGCAGCTAGGTAGTTGGGTCTACTTTCCTTGGAATGGCAATCTTGTTCATATTCTTGAAAAAGAACTTTTTATTGAATCACGTACTATACGTAATAAAGACTTGATCACTGCCAAAGAGCAAAAGAAATACGCCGAATTTATCGTTGGTTGTGCGGGAATGAGCGTGGGAAGCAACGTTGCCCTAGCGTTAGCAATAACGGGTGGTTCACAAAAAATAAAACTTGCAGACGGTGCAGTTATCAGCGCATCGAACCTGAATCGTATTGTTGCGGGCGTGAGTGATATTGGAAGTTCCAAGTCGCTAGTCGTGGCGCGCCGACTGTACGAAATGAACCCGTACATGGAAATTGAACGATATCAGGAAAATATTACCATCGAGACGATAGATGCCT
>DATHGD010000099.1:0-4546 GCA_035317765.1 Saccharimonadales bacterium (SeqCode)
GTATCGACCACGACAAAAAGGCGCAAAACCAGCGTGACTATCTTCTTTTGCAAGGCAACGCCGCGACAGTAACGGCAACACTCTCCAGGCTCGTACCGGCCGCCCACCAGGTGCCGTGGTTTAGCCCTACCCCACTTAAAAAAGAAAGTCCTATCCAAAGTAATGCGCTTAACCCGTCCACTGTATTTGCCCGTCTTAACGATATACTTCCCAAGAGGCGGATTGTCGTTGTTGATGCCGGCCAAAACACCATTTTTGCCATGCGTATGCTTCAGGTTTTACATAATAGCGACTTTGCGTGGACTTCAGATTTTTCAGCCATTGGCCAGGGTCTCGGCGTGGCAATTGGCGCAGCGTTTGCGCGTCCAAAAAAGCGTATTACGCTTATTGTGGGCGATGGCGGCTTTATGATGAGTATTGCCGAGCTTGATACAATCGCCCGTTATAACCTCCCAATAACGATTATTGTTATTAATGACCAAGGTTTTGGCCAAGAGCGAGGAGCTCTTATGGCTCGCTCGATTCCGGCCGCCGAGGCAAACTATCCTTCACCCAACCTGGCAGCTCTTGCTGGCGTGTACGGCATTAAAGGCATGCAGATTATCGACAGCAATGACCTAGAAACGCTCGAGCAAACCGTTAAAGACGTATCAGGACCCCTGTTGGTAGACATACAGACAGACCCAACCATTCGTACGGATTTTGGAGCACGCGTTGCTTTGCATCGCGCGAAACGAGCAACGCAAATAAAATCTAGTCGCGCCCTGCTTTAATAATATGCTTAGCAAGATTAACAGGATCGTTAAAGAGTGCTTCATGGCTTGCGCCGGAGAATTCAATTACCCTACATAAGCCAAGCCGGTTAGGAAAGCGTGGATACCAGTTATAGTCCCCCGGAGGAAGACCGATATCACCAGTACAATGAAGGTAACTGCAAGCAATTTTCTGACCGTTAATAAGTTCATAGAATTTCTTTAAGTCTAGCTTCGTATAAAAACTTGCCTGGGACTCTGACGAAAGAAGTTCGTAGCTCATTTGAGCTTCCTGAAGCGTTGCTGTATTCATGAACGCTTCACGCCAAATAGGAAACGGCAGCATAATACTTTTATCTGGCGAAGCATCACGAAGCTGCCCAAACAACCCTTGAAATGGTGCCGGTACTTCATCAATGATGCAATCACCATCGTTTAAAACAAAGGCACTCCAAAATACCAGGCGGTGAATTCTCTCGGCCATTTCTTCTGCTAACTTTGTAATAATCGTACCTCCATAGCTATGTCCGACTAAAATGATATTACTAAGCTCGTTCTCTGTAATGTAGCGAGCTATTGACGCCACCTGATCGGCATGTGATATTGTTTTATCTGCCCCCGCTCCATGGCCTGCAATTGTAGGCGTATGGACTTCATGGCCCTGTTTACGCAAGCTATCTGCAGTAGCCTGTAGTAGCTCGCCGGTGTGCCAAGAGCCGTGAATCAACACGTATGTTTGCTTCGTCTCGTTTGTACTTAAATTCTCTTTCATATACCCCCTTATATATTCTTATTTTACTATAACGGCCCTTAAACAGTGTATTATTGCAGCCTACTAAACCTACCTTCGAGTCATATACACATGCACGGCCACAATAATCCCGCAGGCGGCAACACCAAATAGTGCATCGTAAGTATCGAGCACGTTAAAGCCATTGAGCGTTCCGCCGGCCATACCCTCAACAACAAGGTTCGCCATTATAAAAATAAGAGTGACAATAATAACCTTCATCCTGCCAGTTTTCTGTCTAAAGCTCCGCGGCCCAATAAGAAGCAGCATTGCACTACCAGTTAGAGCAAAGTTAGATAAATGGCCCGAAATCGCTGGTAGCCATAAAATACCGCTCATTCTCCAGGCATATAACATAATAAACAGAATAATAAGAAAGATGAACGGCCAGTTAGCATGAGATAAAAATTTTAAAGGCATATCTTAAATAGTATATCAACCTCACCCCTAAATAGACACGTACCGTTCCTAGGAGGCTATTCAATTAGCTCCATTATTTAGTGTAAAATAGTATAAGAGATGAGGAAGTTACATGCACTTCTCGTCCAGAAACTCTATGAACGAATACCAAAAATCCATCCTTACAGTCGTCCAAAGCATTCCTTATGGCAAGGTAATGAGCTATGGCCAAGTGGCCGCCTATATAGGCAAGCCCAAAGAAGCTCGAGAAGTGGGCTGGATGCTTCAAAAATTAGATGCAGACTTTCCGTGGTGGAGGGTGTTAAATAATGCCGGACTGATTAGTATTAAAGACAATCCGCAAGTAAACGCCCAAATGCAAAAAGAGTTGCTTGAAAAAGAAGGCATAGTAGTTGACGGTGACTTCAAACTTGATATGAGTACATACCGCTATTACCCAAATGAAGCCACATTAAAGCAGCTTCATTTGGATCCTGAGTATATCGAGGCTCTGTTAATTAAATACACACCGATCGATAAAGATGAGCCTTTGCAACTGGCCCTATTTTAATGCTTGGCAAATAGAGAGTAAGATGAAGATAATGAATACCTATGTGATCCTTCTGCGCGGCATCAATGTTGGCGGCAAAAATAAAGTACCGATGGCGGCACTACGTGCGTGCCTAGATGAACTGGGATTTTCGAATATTTCAACCTATATTGCCAGCGGTAACATCATTGTAGAATCTAATACGCATCCGGCCGAAATAAAATCTCAAATCGAAGAAGCATTGTCTAAAAATTTTACCCTCGATAGTAAGCTCATTAAAGTATTAGTGCTGAGCTACGAGCAACTTCAGGCTGTTATTAATAACAAGCCCAAAGGCTTCGGCGAGCAACCAGAGAAACACCATAGCGATGCAATTTTTCTCATAGATATCAACTCAGACCAAGCTATGTCTGTGTTTAATCCCCGTGATGGAGTCGATAAAGTCTGGCCAGGCAACGGCGTCATCTATTCCGAGCGGCTTAGCGCGCTACGAACCAAAAGCCGGCTAAGCGCAATTGTGGCATCACCGCTCTATAAATCTATGACCATTCGTAGCTGGAATACAACAACAAAGTTGCTACAACTACTTGAAGCGTTAGACACTCATAAGAAATAATCATTTTTGCTGCCACGCACACCTTAGCTAACCAAGCAACCTCCTTTGATTTGCGCCTCTTAGGCCTATCGCGCCCAAGGCCGCAGGAAGTGTAGTCGAACGATAGCCCCGTGACAGATCCCTACTGTGTTTTAGCGCTTCTAACTCCATCCACCTATAACTCGCCAGTTCAGCTCTATTTACATAAATATCAGGCCTAGCAGCACATAACCCCAGTATCGGTACGATGCTAATCTTGGCACCAGGCCTAAAGGTGCGATTCTCGACAGTCGCCCTGCCCGCATAAAAATCGACAAGGTTAAATGTGTCTTCCGTAAAGCCGCATTCTGTTTCAAATTCTTCTCGTAATGTATGCGCTATCGGATCAAATGGAACGTCATTGTTCTCTTCATCAGCATTGGGGTCTTGCAAAGTATCAATATAGCCAGAAACACCACTAAAACTACCCGCCACCCCGTGGCCACTCGCCCGTTCAACTAAAAGAATCTGCGCCGCTTCACTTGGCCCGTCCGCAAGTATTTCATCTCGCTCGCGCTGAGGGTCGTGCAGCAGCGTCGCGTTCAAAGCGTAGGCATGCGAGGCCTCGGTATAGTCAACCGCCGGACCACCCTGGTAGAGCGGCAAATCTTTTGTTTTTTCGGTTATTTCCTTAGAAAAATTTCGGACATAGTTGGCTTCGGAGTAAGAGATCATATAATTACTTATATCATTTAAGCTATAGTTTGGGTATGTTTTATTGACACAATAACGCCGCGCAAACCGCCATCTTCCATTGACTGGTCATCGTAATTATGTTAAATTATAGTGGCCTTCGGTTTTGAGCGAAGAAGCGTTGTTTCGGATGACTAGGTTTTGATCGGAATTATACCGTCCCTGAGAGTTAGGATAATCTAGTGTCAGAGAGTAGTTTAGGTAAAGCCGGTGTTTGTCTTGTAGCGGGCGGCCTGGTTGACGTGGTCAAAAGAGCTATCGTAGGAAGCTCGCCAAGAGCGGGACAGCCAACCGATTGGCTCTTTATGGGTCTCACGGGCGGTGTCCATGGTCCTGGCTGTAATGGCTGCCTGTTACGCCATCGCTTGGCTCTGCAGACGAAAGTCCTAACAATCCGTCGTTCACTGCCCCGAGCTCCATCGCACCCGATTGGTGCCTTGTCGAGTTCGGGGCATCTTTCTTTTTTAAATATTGGCACTGAACCCAAATAAAATCCCTGCAATAAAACACCACATTGCTTCGTATAATAGACATGATGCAACAAAACATACAACAAGCCATAGATTCTGTTCTGGCGGGCGACATAGATAGCTACAGTATTATCGTAGAGCGCTACCACACCGGACTCATTATATACTGCGAGCGCCTACTGAGCGATCGCACCTCGGCAGAAGACGCTGCTCAACAAGCCTTTATAAACGCCTACGACAAACTAAAAAAGTTTGATA
>DATHGD010000100.1:0-2344 GCA_035317765.1 Saccharimonadales bacterium (SeqCode)
CTTATAGTAATGAGTGTTATTGTAGCGCTACTGCTTGGGTGGTGGGCGTGGAGTTATTTTGGGCCGAAGCCGTTGGGGGATAGGTTGGAGTATATTGGTAGGAAAGATTATGGGATGTGGCTGCCACTTACTAGTGTTACTCCTGGGAGCACATATTATTATGGAACAGATATGAGCGTTAAAGAGGTGGGAAAGTATTTTAAGGGCGCAGAGATGGTTGACACAACGGGCACCCTACCAGATGCCGCTAGCTACAGTAGTCAATATTTACACTATAAGAATAAAAATAATTCAGAAAAATTTCTTATAGTTCATTATAATGATGCTCAAATAATCATTAAAAAGAACCAACTAAAAAATACCACTAAAAAATACATTCTCTCGGTGGACAGTAACGACTACGGAAATACAAAGGACTCCTTATAGCCCACTATTATGAAACCCGCTAATAAAAGATTCCTTATAGTAATGAGTGTTATTGTAGCGCTACTGCTTGGGTGGTGGGCGTGGAGTTATTTTGGGCCGAAGCCGTTGGGGGATAGGTTGGAGTATATTGGGCGTACAGATTACGGAAGTTGGCTGCCCCTTAGCAGCTCAAGCCCAACTGGAGTTTATTATTATGCAACGGACATGAGTATTGGGGAGGTGGAGAGGTATTTTAAGGGAGCAGAGATGGTTGATCAGCCTAGCAACTTCTCTTTAAATGTACAAAGTGCCACAATAACCGAATCAATTATTGAATTTAAAAGTAAACAATCGAACCAGACTTTCCTAGCTACGTATATTAACGATGGTCAAGCTATTCAGAAAAAGGAAAATACACGCAAATCTTCTAAAAAGCATATATTCACGATAGATGATAATTATTATACCAATAACTATAGCAAAGCTGCAGCTTCGCTATAGGCTAACTGTGTACCCAAATTACTATGAAACCCGCAAATAAACGTTTCAATCTATTCCCTAGCACCAACTTCGCATCCACGATACAATAAGAGCATGTCAAAACCCTACGTCACCTTGCTCGGTAAGGCCATCCGAACAATTGCCCGCCTTCGTGGCGGCGGTTCGGCACTGCCTGGGCTTTTCGTTGAAAAAATAGACCCGTCTTTTATAAAACGCACATTGGCCGAGCTTCCGCAGGGAGTCGTAGTGGTAAGTGGCACAAACGGTAAAACCACTACTACTAAAATGGTGGTCGAACTGCTTGAAAGCCGGGGCTTAAAGGTATTCACCAATCGAACCGGCAGTAACTTTACACGCGGTGTCGCCGCTGCTCTTCTTGGTGAAGTCGATAACCGCGGCAACCTTGACGCCGATATTGCCGTATTAGAGCTCGATGAAGCCCACGCTGTGCACTTTGTAAAAACAATTTCACCGCGTTACAGCCTGCTGCTTAATGTAATGCGCGACCAGCTTGACCGTTTTGGGGAAATCGATGCAACCGCTAAAATGCTGGCTGCTATTGCCTCAACACTTCACGCCAATCAAAAAGCGACATATTTTGGTCTCGCTCAAAACCTCACCAAGCTATTTCCAAACGATGACGACATGCGCGGCAAAGTACGCGCTGCCACGCAAAAAACACCCGCCGCAGACGTTATTCTTTCAAACCTCAAAGATGACACAGCCGAGTTTACCATTGATGGCCATACCGTCTCTACTACCCTGGAACTTCAGGGAATTTACAATATTTATAATGCAGCTGCGGCAATTGCCCTTACCCGCGTCATTGTTGGCGATGAGCTCGATGAAGCAAAATTGATTGATACATTATCACGCGTAAAACCAGCCTTTGGACGTGGTGAAACAGTAACAATCGGTGGCCAACCGCTAGAACTGGTGTTAGTAAAGAACCCCAGCGGCTTTCGGCTTGGCCTTAGTTCATTTAAGCCCGAAGGCTACCAAACAATGATTGCCATTAACGACAACTACGCCGATGGCCGCGATATGTCGTGGCTGTGGGACGTTGATTTTGATAGCCTGCGCGAGGGTGGCGTGAGCGAAGTTGCCGGCATTCGCGCCTACGATATGGCCCTGCGCTTGCAGTATGATGAAGTCACCGTTTCGCACGTTGAGCCCGACCTCGCTTCTGCCCTGCAACACTTTATTACCAGCAGCGCCGACCAACCAAAACGTATTTTTTGCACGTATACCGCTATGCTTGCGCTCCGCCGCGAGCTAAGCAAAATGACCGATGTGGAGACGATATCATGAACGAAAAACAAATAACCATTTTGCAACTTTACCCCCAAGATATGAACATTTATGGCGATTGGGGCAATACGCTCGTGCTCAAACGCAGACTGCAGTGGCATGGGTACACGCCGCGCCTGCTTGAGTA